>DAHXNM010000238.1 GCA_027365375.1 Ferrimicrobium sp.
GGTGACCGTCTGCTCAGTCTGTTGGTTGGCAATGGCTTGTGCATTCGAACCATCACCAGCTGCATAGGGAGACCCGGAGGCAGCTATCAAGGTAGGCGTCTTCACTATCGCCTGATTCACGCCAAGCGTCGCCGCATTGTAGGTGCCGCTAGCGGTATTGACAAAGAGCGGGCTACCAGACCCCGAACTCGTCTTACTGCTGGCGTTATTGACAAAGAGCGGGCTACCAGACCCTGAACTCGTCTTACCGGCATTTAGCTGATCGTTCACTTGGGTGGCCAACTCTGTAGCCAACTTGTTCAAGTACCCGGCATATTTGGGGAGGTTGGTGTTCATCACCTGCAGTGTGGCCCCAAGGGTTCCACCCGTCACCGGGACATTAGTTTGTGGCGATGACTCGAGTACGATACTGTTGAGTCCAGGTGTTGACAACGATGACGACGTTTGACTCTGTGTCGAAAGCTTGATCGTCGAGACCTGGCCTCCCTGTACTAGTGCGACCCCTCCGATCAGCAACGTCGTCTGCCCGGCAGTCCCAGGAATGGAGGTGACTCCAATCTCACTGGCCAGTTTGTCGATCACCTGATTCTGCTGGTCCACCAGTGTGTTTGAGGCGCCGGGTGTCAATGATGTACTCGCAAGCTGAGTGTTGATGGAGGCTACCTGCTGGAGCTGTGAGTTGATTGTCTCCACCATCGTCGATGCCGAGCTAGAGGCCTGGTTGTAGGTCGCCGATAGGTTCGCCGCCGCCTGATTGATGCTGGTGGCGACGTTCTGGGCGGAGGCAACGACTTGAGAGTAGTTAGCAGCCTGGGTTGGGGTATCGGCTAGTGCCGAGAAATTGTTGTAGAGAGTATTCATCTGTTCGGCGATGCCGTTCGAACTCGGTTCGTTAAACGAGGCCTGGGCACTCGTCAACAGTGACTGAATCTGGTTGGCGTAACTCTGTGCTCCATTTGCCGACAGCTCTAGCTGCCGATTAAAGCTGTTCGTGGACTGGATGACACCGGTAACTGTGACGCCGTTGCCAATCGCATCACCAGGAGTCTGCTGGTTGGCAAGCGATGCCGTCTCGTTGAGGTAGCCAGGGGTGTTGGCGTTCGAGATATTCTCACTGACGGTATCAAGACCGGTCTGGGCGGCATTGAGACCAGACAGAGCAATGGAGAGTGACCCACCGCTCATGCGAGGTGACTCACCGACTCAGGCTTTAGCAGCTCAATATCGCCATCGCCACGGTATAGACCGATGTCTAGGCCCAGGTCGCGCATGAGGTTGGCGACTACCATTGAACGCCAGAAGCAACCGACCATGAGAACGTTAGCCTTGGTCACCAGTTGCTGGTAACGACTGGTATAGCTACCAGGTTCCAACTGCGCCGACTGCACCTCCTCGACAAGGAGACCGATCAGCTCATTGAGGGTCACTGCTCGCAGGGCAAGCTCCTCGTCGTCGTTGCGGGTCATCATGTCGCTCATCGCACTTAGCTCATGATCGAGCTGATCGAGTAGTTCTTCGATGCGGCTCAGATTGGTTACGTGATCATCCATGGAGGAACCATCGGCACCGACGCGTGTAACCTAAGCTCTGGTTCTAGAGTAAGTCAACAACCTGACCATCGGCTGCGACCCCTCCATGAACATCGGATACCGCGATGCCAGGGCATCAGGCGCGATATCACGCAGATAGCTACGCGTGATCGGATCAGAGGTTGGACTCATGAAGAGCTTGCTAGCGTGGTTGTTGATAATCGAGTTAGCCGACCGGCCATACCGGCTCTCGAGCTGGGCGAGATCCTGCACAATCGAGATCAACCGCACCCCTTGTCCGACACCGATCGCCGCCAATCGATCCAGGTTTGGAATAGGTGCAAGGTTGGCGAGCTCGTCCAAACAGAGAAGTAGTGGATGTTCACGCCTGCTCTCGAGCGCCGCGGCAACGATCCGAGACAGAAGGAGGGAGAATAGATGCGAAAGAAACTCCTGTTCAGCTGCGCTGGCAACCAAAAAGGTCGAGCTGGATTCGCCCTCGAGCAGCTCGGTGACTCGGATAGTAGGCAGCTCGTTACTACCATGTGCGAGTGGCGCAAGCAGCCCGCGAGCAGTCAGAAGCACCGAATCACGCTGTCGATCCTCCATCGCACAGGTTGCAAGCACAGCCTCGGCGAGGCGATGCACGCCGTGTGCATGCAGGCTCCGATAGAGCTCACCAGGGTCATCTATCCAGCCAAGCGTCGGTGCACCCGTTAGTTGAGAGGCGCGTAGCGACCCGGCCACGATTGGCTCAGCCAACTGATACCAAAATTGGATATCGCCGCTAGTCGCCCCAAACGAGGGTTGGGCCAACACTAGCGCGTGTGCAATAGCGGCTGCCTGACGATCGTCGATCGCCTCACAGGCCGGATCCCAGCGGTGTGTCGCCAGTCTTTGGTCACCAATAACGACAAGGCGACCCCGACGTTCACGGGCCTGGCGCACCTCGGCAGTGAGCAGATCTGTCTTGACCGAAGTCGCCACCAGCGATCCGGTGAACGAGCACAGGTTCGGAAGCACTACCCTGGTCGTCTTGCCGCTTCTGGTCGGCCCAACCACGAGCAGTGAGTGTTCATCGGCGACCGGCAGCCGACGATGTCGAGAGAGCTGTATCCAAAGCCGAACTCCTGCTATCTTCAGCGGACTACCCAAACGCAGTCTGAGATTAGGTCTCTTCATCTGAACCCGCGATCCAGCATCCCATCGCCCGACTGGCTCCCGGGTGCGCGAACCAAGCCTGAAGAGGACCACGATGACCACGATGACGATCCCGACCTCCATCCTAGATCCGCATCGCTGCATCGGTATCGACCAGGGTGCTGTCGGCATCGGTTAGACGGTGATTGACCAAGAATTGATGGCTACCGATGCACCAGAGCGCCTCACCTCGGCCAAGGGTGGCGAGAGCATCGCTCAACTCATTGCTGAGTCCGAGGGTGCTGCCTAGTTGGACCAGCTCCTCTCGAGGCTGGCGGAAGATAACCCGGGTCTCCACATCCTTAACGAGTTCGGCCGACTCAGCGTCCAGATCAGAGAGGCGATGGGTGACGGCTATCACGGACGCGCCGTAGCTGCGAGCTAGCTTGAACAGCTCTCTCATCTCACGTACCGAATCGGCGTGTTGGAGTACCGACCAAGCCTCATCTACTACCACAAAGCCAGCCGGAATCTCCGCGTTGGCGAATTGAGCGATACGTGCTCGCAGCAGGCAGCTGATGGCGAAGGCGCTTAGACGACGATCGCCTAAGGAACGCAGATCAACCACCACGCGTGCACTCAACACAACACCCTGGCCATCGACGGCAAAGACTCCGGCGAGGTCGCCGTCGATCAGCCGCTTCAGTTGAGCGTACAGCTCTTGGCGAAGGCGTACTCCTTCGCTACCAGCATGGGAACCGACTCGCTTCAGCTCAAGAAGATTGATGAGGTGTATCAAGGTTATCGGACCAGGATCCTCCAACAACTGCGTGGTCAGCTCCTGGAGGAGTAGATACTCCAACGGGAGAGGTGAACGATCATAGAGGAGTCGGAAGATACTCACCATGACCGCTGCGAGCATCCTCTGTGAGCTGCACGCCCCAACGAATGGGTCCAAGCCAGCACCCTCAGCAAGCGTCAATCGCTCTGCCCACAATCGCTCTGCTACCGACTGGTACTCCCCTTTAGGGTCAAGAATCAGTATCGAGGTCGACGGCGTTGGCTCACGAATCAAGAAGGTCTTGACAAAGGCACTCTTGCCTCGACCGATCTCTCCAAGCACCAGCATGTTAGGGCTGGTTATGTATCCTACCCTATAGAGTTCGAACGGGTCAAAACAGAAGACACCCCCCAAGCGCGAGAGGCCTACGGGTCGAACGTCCGTGGGAGGCAGAGGGCTCGATGGCATCAGCGGGAGTCGACCCAAGGTACGGGTGCTGTCCTGGAACCTCAACTCCACCTCGTGACCCCCAAGATAGCTCGCTCAAAGAGCGATCGCTGTAGACCAAGGCATAACCTCAGCTGAAGTTGAGCACTGGCAGCGAGTTCGTCAAGCGCGGCTCGGCTCGCGAGCAGACGTTGTGCACTCGGCGCCAAGAGGACGACAAGCAGCTGATAACGACAGAGCCGATAGCCGGCCAAAAGCTCCTCCTCTTGGGTTAGCGCGGTCGCCTCTCGGTGCTCATCCCTAGCTCGATCTAGATAACCTCGTTCTCGACGGAGCCTGCGATCAGCGACCATCTCTGTTCGATGGCGGGCGACATGACGCTGCGCACGTCTGCTCTCGAGCGGACGTACCACCAAGGAGACCACTCGGCTGGGAGGACCTGGGGCGAAGAAAGGGAGGAGCATACGTGGATCCACACTTCGGCCAGGCCAACCCTCAACCAGATACGTTGATGCGACAAACTCCTCTCCAACCAACATCTCCACCTCTTCGCTCGCCT
>DAHXNM010000059.1 GCA_027365375.1 Ferrimicrobium sp.
GGACCCCCCCCGCCCGCCCCTACCTGGGGAGGGATGCTCGAGAGTGCCCAGAACTATCTCTATCAAGATCCACTCCTAGCTCTGTGGCCAGGGATCGCCATTGCCGTGACCGTTTTTGGTCTCAACGCACTCGGTGATGGTCTTCGCGATCTCCTAGATCCCACGCTAAAGGGTCGCTCATGAGTCTTCTTGAGGTCTCTGACCTCCAACTCTCTATTGGCAACCTAGAACTACTGAAAGGCATCAGCTTCTCGATAGAGTCCACCGAACGCCTTGGTCTCATCGGCGAATCCGGCTCGGGCAAATCATTGACGGCTCTCGCAGTGATGGGCCTGCTGCCACAGCGAGCCCATCTCTCTGGTTCTGTGCGCTTAGCAGGCCAAGAACTGACCAACCTCCATGAGCGTAACTACGCTAACTTACGTGGCAATCGGATCGCCATGATCTTTCAAGAACCAATGACGAGCTTGAACCCTCTCATGCGAGTCGGCAAGCAGGTTGGCGAGGTGTTCCGAATTCACCACCACCTCTCTCGCAAGGAGAGCGCAACCGAGGCGACATCCCTGCTTGAACGGGTCGGTTTCGATGCGCCAGCACAACAGGCTCGAGCCTTCCCCCACCAGCTCTCTGGAGGTCAGCGGCAGCGGGTGATGATAGCTATGGCAATTGCCTGCAACCCTGACCTGATTTTGGCTGATGAGCCAACGACTGCCCTCGACGTTACCGTCCAAGCCCAAGTGCTTGAACTCCTTCAGGATCTCACTGCAGAGCACTCTTGTGCGCTGATGCTCATCAGTCACGATCTCGCAGTAGTCGCAAACGTCTGCGATCGGATTCAGGTGATGTACGGCGGTGTTGTCGTCGAGTCCGCCAGCACACAGGAACTTCTACTTGCACCACAACACCCATATACGCGTGCACTGCTGGCAACCTCGGCCGGCATCGAAGATCTAGACCATGAGCTATTCGGCCAACTTCCCACAATCCCAGGTGTGGTAGCTGAGGCTGGCAAGTTTCCTTCTGGCTGTACTTTTCGTGGTCGATGCGAACGAGAATCGGATCGCTGCACTAGCATGCCTCCGTCAACCGGTGGATCACACCAAGTGCGCTGTTGGCACCCCTACGGATCGGACCAGTAAGCTTTGCCTGCATTACCCGCCGAATCAAACGTGTTCACTCTCAAACATGTAAGTCGCATCTATGGCGGTCGCGGTCGCAGCGTAAGGGCACTCAGCGACATTAACCTCACGATAGAGGCCGGTGAACGTATAGGAGTCGTAGGCGAATCCGGCTCGGGCAAGTCGACACTGGCGAGATTGTTGGTCGCACTGGATACTCCAAGCACAGGTGAGCTCCAGTTCCATGGGTTGCCATTACCTGTAGCGAGAGCGGGGCTGCTTGATTTCCGTCGTCAAGTCCAGATCGTCTTTCAGGACCCTTTTGGTTCCCTCGATCCTAGGCTGACCGTCGGCGCATCGATTGCAGAGCCAATACGTTCTCTGCAGTTTGCAGAGAACGAACGTGATCGGGTTCTAGAGATCCTGAGTGCGGTTGGGCTACCCCTCAACAGCGAGAAGTTGTATCCCCACCAACTCTCAGGGGGACAGCGGCAGCGGGTCGCAATAGCTCGCGCACTTGCTCCCCAACCCTCTGTTCTTATCGCCGATGAGCCAGTTTCGGCGCTTGATGTCTCTGTTCGAGCCCAAGTGCTCAACCTCATCGCCAAGTTGGTGGAAAAATTAGGTCTCACCCTTGTCTTCATCTCCCACGACATGGCGGTCATACGCCACATCTGCTCTCGAGTCATCGTCCTCTATCGAGGGGAACTCGTGGAGGATAATTCCACCAAAAGCATCTTCACCGACCCACAACACCCGTATACGCGTGAACTCTTGCGATCGATTCCTCGCTTACCTCAATGACCGTTCTTACCCGTCTCCCGGCGCTCGCTCCAAGAGGTTAGACTCCACCTCAGTGCCTGACTTTTCCTCAAATAATCGTGTAGCCCTCGTAACCGGAGCCAACGGCGGCTTGGGGCGATGGTGCAGCCTCGGACTTGCGCGGCGTGGCAGCGTCGTCGTTCTTGGCTGTAGAAGTCTTCAACGAGGACAGGAAGCTATCGACTGGATTCATCAACGAGTCCCCGGAGCTGA
>DAHXNM010000060.1 GCA_027365375.1 Ferrimicrobium sp.
TGGATGAAATCTTTTCTACCTTCAGGAGAACTGGAATAGATAGCGGCAGAAGTATAAGTGAAATCAACCCCAGTGAGTACCATCGCACGTCGTCGATGACGGTCAACTCGTAGTAAAGGTCCGTGGGCATTCCTGGCTTGTGTCCTCCACCGGTGAGAATCGAAGCGCCATGGGCTCGCGCGTCGGCAAGGTGTCGGTCCATCTTCTTGGCCACCTCTTGATTGTTCAGTGGGCCGAGCATGGTGTCGTTGTCGAACGGATCACCGAGACGAACCTTCTCCGCCTCACTGAGGCAGAGGGAGACAAACTCATCATGGACTGATGCATCGACCAACACTCGTTCTGTGGCGCAGCACACCTGTCCGGCGCAAAAATAGGCACCGTAGACTGCGGCTTTGGCCGCTTTCGCAAGGTCGGCATCCGAGCAGACGATCAGTGGACCATTGCCGGAGCACTCCATGACCGTGCGCTTGAGACCCGACCGCGACTGAATCCGTGCTCCAGTGACGGATGAGCCAATAAAGCCAACCGCGTCGATATCAGGATGGGTTACCAACAGATCCCCAAGTTCTCCACCGCCTGGTAGTACGTTCACGAGTCCTGAGGGAACGCCCGCCTCCTCGAAGCATTCCAGCGTTGCTAAGACGGTCATCGCTGTATGGGTAGGTGGCTTTACGATGTGTGCGTTACCGGTTGCGAGCCCCGGTGCGACAAATTCGGCCATCATCAGGACAGGAAAATTCCAAGGGGTAATGATCGCCCAGGTGCCGACAGGGCGGTAGAAGGTGAACATCCTCTTCTTCGGATCTGAAGAGGGCATGGTCTCGCCATGAAATCGTAACAGATCCTCGGCGTGAAGATGATAGAGTTGGCTAGCCTCCTTGATGTCGGCGATCGACTCGGAGAGGGGTTTCCCCTGTTCGAGCGTGTGAAGTTCTGCAAACTCGTCGATGCGACGCGCGATAGCTTCTCCGATGCGATGACAGATCTCTGCCCGTTGCCACGGCCCAACCTCGGACCACGTTGCTTGGGCGCGTCGCGCCGCCATCACGGCCATTGTGACCTCGTGCTTGCCAGCGATGGCTACGTTCGCAATGGGCTCTCCTGTTGCTGGGCTGGTAACGACGACAACCTCCCCTGACTGGGGCACATACATTGCACCATCGATGTAACAACCCAACTCTTGAACAGTCATGGCGTCTCCCCTTCGTTCAGTGATTCCACCACCAGTGAGCTCCGACAAAGAGGGTCGCTTTGCAACCTGCTGGAGCTATGACCATTGCGCGTGGCGTCACTGTGCTCACGATTTCGTGAAGTACCAGGTGGAGGGACGGAAGTTGGCATACGGATTCAAGGGATACCAGCCACCCAAGCTGTTCTTTGCAACGACAATCTCGTAGTCTGCCAGCGGCCACCAGAGGGAAGCTACTTGTTTTGTTAGGTACTCCTCATCTGCATAGAGCGGCTGCAGCCCTGGCTGCTCATGGGCGGCGGTGATCAGTTGGTTCGCCTCCTTTGAGTCGTAGCCGCCCGCCCAATAGTTACCCTTGCCGAACTCGTTGCCACCCGCGGGGATGATCTCGTACTGTCCAAAATCCCACATGTAGGCGGAGTAACCTGCCATGCCCCAGTTGCAAGGGCCTGGGGGACATACCCCATCATTGGAGTACATGCTGGTCAGCGATTGGCCGGTCAGTGAGACATCAATGCCAGCCTGTGCTGCCGCGCTCACGAATGCCTCGACCTGTGAAAGGTAGCTTTGTACGCCAGTCTGGTAGGTGAAGGAGATGGTGAAGACCTTCCCCTTTGGGATCCCTGGGCCACATTCGTTGCTGGCATCGCCAGGGCGCTCGCAGACGTCGACGCCGCTGGAGTTCTTGACCCAACCATGGTCAGTTAAGAGTGTTTTTGCCGCTGAAATGCTATAGGGATACGGATCAGATTGAAGGCCTGGTGCGACAAGATCCGAATTGGGGTAGACAGGAGCGACACCGTAGTCGAGCAAGCCATAGCCATGAAGTGTCTGATCCAGATATAGCTTTTCATTCACCAAGTGTTGCATCGCTTGGCGTACGTAGAGCTGGTTTACGAGCGCCTTCCATGGACCGGTGTAGCCGAACTCTACGACTTCGTTATAGAAGTACTTCCAAGGAGCCACCTTAAAACCGTGGGTTTGAAAGTAGCCGATTTGACCAGCATCGCTGTAGGGGATAAACCCAAAGTCGAGAACGCCAGAACGCACGGCATCGGTCTCGGCGGTATCTGATTGAAAACTATAGATCGAGTAGCCACCGAGATACGGTTTCTCGGGCCCGGTGTAGGCGTGGTTGGCGGAAAAGACGGAGTAGTAGGTTGTAGGGTTGAAGCTTTTTAGAGTCCAGGGCCCATCGACAACCTTCCAGAGTGGGTTGGTGGAGTAGGTCGAAAGGTTGCCAGACTCCTTGTAGAGATACTTGTAGACAGCGGTGGCGCCTGAGGGTGTCGCTGCGTCGTGACCGACGGCGCAAGTCGCGCAGGTTTTGTCCCATACTTGGCGAGGGAGGGGGTAGATCCAAGTGAGTTGGTTCCCGGTGAACCACTCGGGATTGTACGAATGTGCCAAGTGGATCGTGAAGCTATACGGGCCGTTGTAGGTGACACTCCTGATGTCGTCTGGCATCTCGCCAGGGACGTAAGGTGCATAGTCCCCAAGCTTGGCTCCAGCGGCTTCAAGTTCAAAGAAGAAGCGCACATCGCTGGTGGTGACTGGCTGTCCGTCTGACCACTTCCACCCCTGTTTCAGGTCAACCGTGACTTCGGTATCACCATGGGAGTACACAGGGGGATCGGCGATTGAGAGTTTGTAGTTGACGCCCGCTTTACCTCTCGCTCCCGCAAAGTACAGGGGCCGCCAAAGCCCACTCTCCACGTTGGAGTCATAGTCTTCGTAGTTGGCCTCATTCTCCAGTGGGAGTATCCAACTGAACTCCTCTCCAATGGGTAATGCATAGCTAGCGACACCCCCATGAATAGGAGTGCCAGAGGTGCTCTTGACGGTCGTGGTGGTCGATGAACTAGTCGATGCGCTACCACAGGCCGCCAGCAAGAGTGATCCAGTAAAGGCGATGCCAAGAATCTTGAGAAGTCTCGATTGTCTCCATGGTTTGTGATGTGCTTTGTCGTTAGCATTGAGACTCTTGTTATTTCGATTAGAATTTATACTATGTCGATTGGAGTTTGCGAAAACCATTACCGCCCCTGTCAAAATAGGCGCATCATGCCGAGACTGTTGCGCGAATCATATACCCACCAGACTGAGTTGCCACGAAAGCATACTCCACCGCTTTAGTGCTGTCAACAACCAGCGAGGAGTACCTCCGATGCAAAAGCTCAAGCTGAGACTAGCTCCTTTGTTTCGTTAGACCTCCTAGAGTTTGAATCGTTAACGGATCTGAAACAAACCGGCTTACGTTCGCGTTCACTCAAGCTCTCCTGATGGCAAGGCTTCCGTAGGGGCTATAAAATCCGAGGGCAATATGCGAGATATCCAAGATCATCGTGTCGCCCTGGTGTGGGATTATTGACCAAAAGATAGTAGGGGGACGAGATTGGGGATGTCGGGATTGTTGGCAGTGGCGAGAAGATGGTATTGATCGAAGCCACGGTGTTTGCATTCGTCTGCCATGAAGGTGTCGAACCGTGAGGCTGGGAATCGGGCTTGTCGTTGAGTAATCAGGCTCGGCCAATCCCGTACAGCAGACCAGAGTGGCCACAGCGAACGTTCATTCCAGGGTAAGCAGGACTAGTAGACCATTGAGCGATGAGACCCTCGCGCATTTGGGTTACAAGTGGGCTACGGACGTTCTCGATGTTACTTGCGTGCAGGCATCATCGGAGGAAGTGAGCCATTACTTCGGCGACGGTGCCCGGCTGATCATGGAGTACGTCGTGGGCGGCCTGGTCGATCATCTGTACTTCACAGGTGCTCAGTTGGCGCGCCCGATCGGCCATAGCCCGATAGACAGCATCGTTTGCCCCGAAGAGATACAGCAGTTGGGTGGTGGTATCACCTAGCGAGGGGGTGAGATCGGGTTGTTGACCGGTCCCGTAGCTACGGAGAGCACCAGCGAGCTGGCTGGGGCGGTTCATGAGACGGAGCCGGATGTCGCTTTCGGTCAAGGTGCGATCCCCAAAAAGCGGTGCCTGATTCCACTCTTCGAGAAAGGTCTTGAATGCTAGGTTGTGGCTCCCAAGCCCAGCGGTGTAGGGGAGCGAGTCGAGGCGTTGTGCGAGCAGTTCGTCGGAGCTCTGTCGTGTGAGTCGTGCCTCGGTGGAGGTGATGCCGAGGTGGGCGGAGACGATGACCGCGCGTTCGATCACCCCGGGATGGGTCGCGAGCATCCAGAGCGCGAGACGACCCCCCATCGAGTAGCCAAAGAGATCAAAGTGAGGAGCAATGGTGCCCAAGGCGTCGAAGAATTGGTTGGGTTCGTTGGGGCCGATAGGTGTTGCGCCATGGCCAGGACAGTCAACGAACCAGATACGCCGATAGAGTGGCGCGAGGGTTCCCACAAAGTCCTTCACCATCGCGAAGCGGTTCTGAGTAAACCCATGAAGACATACCAGGTCTCCATCCGGTGCACGGGTCTGGACCATGAGAGCCGCTACCGTGGAATCAAGGAGAGTTTGTGAAATCGTCAGCGTCGGCACCCCACCCCCCAACCTCAGAGCCCTCTGGGGCCAATGTTCGTCTCTTTGCCATCCTGCTGGAGCAGCTTAACAGGCTCGGACTCCACCAGGTGGTGCTCGCTCCAGGCTCTCGTTCGACGCCGTTGGCCGTCGCGCTGGCAACTGCTCCTCTGTCGGTTTCGGTCTGCCTGGACGAGCGCGCGGCTGCATTCTTCGCCTGTGGCCTCGCTCGTCGGAGTGGTGCGCCGGTGATGGTGGTGACCACCTCGGGAACGGCGAGTCTTGAACTCCTACCGGCACTCGCGGAGGCCTCTCTCTCCGGTCTTCCGTTGTTGCTGGTGACGGCCGATCGTCCAACCCGACTCAAAGGGGTGAGTGCACCCCAGACACTCGATCAGATCCAAGCCATGGCGAGCTTTGTGCGCGCCACGATCTCGTTGGAGTTTGTCAGCTCGCTTACCCCTCGTGATCTCGCCTCCGTCGCACTCCAGTTGGTCACCGAGTTAGGTGGGGCCCCAAATGGGCCAGGCCCGGTCCACCTGAACGTGGGTATCGAGGAGCCGCTCTTGGGACAGGTAGTCGAGGATGAACAGCGCCAGGCAACGGTACTCCAAGAAGGAGCACGACGCGGTGACATCGCCCTGCATCGCCCTCTCGCGCCTCGCTTAGCAGCGTTAGATCCAGAGGTGGCGAATGAGATCTTTCGCTCTGGGCGCTCGGGATGGTTGCTGCTCGGCGGCGTTAGTGAGAGCACCCATGAGACGATTGCGGCGGCAGAGGCCGTAACTAACCAGTTGGGTTGGACTCTGGCGGTCGATGCACGTACGCCATTGGCCCGGCGGGATACAACGGTGATCCACCTGGATCTACTGACCCGCGGATCCACTCCCACACCGGAAGTGGTGGTCGTGATCGGTGATTTTCCACTGGCTCGCAGCTCCATGAATGCCTTGCGAAGGGTTGTCGAGGCCGGTGGTGACGTGGTGACGCTTGGTGATCGGTTTGTGGTTCGTGATCCGGGGCGTTTTGTGACGGCTGGGTATGTTGCCGATGTAGAGTCGACACTTCAGTCAGTGTTGACAGAGAGCCTGGCACCGGTCGAGAGGTCGCCAGTCGTCTCCGAACGGGTTCAGCTGCTTGCACTCGACCAGAGTATTGACCGCTCGCTGCAGAACTTTGCACAGGATCATCCTGCTACGGAGATCGCGGTCGCCCGCGCGCTCTATGGGTTGTTGGGAGGCGATGAAGCGCTATTTTCCTCCGCATCGATGCCGATTCGGTACCTTGATCAGTTCCGTGGCTATCACTCCGATCCACCGTTGGTGGCGATGAACCGGGGAGCGAATGGGATTGACGGCGTTCTTTCGAGTTATCTAGGGTTCGCCCACGCAGAACCCCAACGCCTCACTGCACTCCTTGTGGGTGATCTCGCTACTCTCTATGACGTC
>DAHXNM010000271.1 GCA_027365375.1 Ferrimicrobium sp.
GTTGAGGTGGATCGCGATGAGAATGCTTCATTGAATATCCGTGACTGGTCGGTTATCAGTTGTGGGCCAGTTGGGTCCACTGCCCTGCCCGTTCCCAGGCCATTTGGTACAGGCGGCAGTTCAGATGATGGGACGACTCATCACCTGAAGAGAGAACGTAAGACCGATAGCAATACTGGCCGTACTCGGAGAGGCAAGAACGACCCTCGGGCGAGTGAGAATGAAGCCCGAAGGAAGAACCTTGAAAAAGGTGCATCTAGTGAGTAGACTCACCATTTATCACTCAGATGCAACGGTCTGTGCTCCTGCCTTGCCAAGCGATATGGCCAGGGTTGGAAGCGTGTCGCACGCCGGACCAAGGCTCAGGCGATTGAGGTGGGCGGTATCGCAAGCCAGCCGTCGGGGGAGCGGCATAGGGGATGCCGCGCCATAGGCGACTTGGTCCTTCAGTGTTCCCTTCGACTAGCCCATACATGGTGGCGACTACGTTCTTGCGTTCTCTCACTAGTACTCCTCTGTTGGTGGGCGAAGCGATTGGTGTCGGGGTGATGTGTCGTGTGCAGCTCTCTCGATCAGCATCTCCAATTCGAGGGGAGTTACATCTTTGATGGCGACGGCACGAGTGTGTGGTAGAACCTGGTGTACGATCCTGGTTAGAATATCGCCCGGTTGGGCCTCGACGAAGAGCTCTACTCCGAGCTCGCTGAGCAGGATCAGCATGTCGAGCCAACGAAGCTCTACCGAGGGGCTGAGTGCAAGGTCGTCCAGGACTGCTCTGGCGTCGATTGTTGTGCGCGGTCGGCTGTTGAGCACGTACGAACATCGAAGCCTCCGAGTGGGGATTGCAGCGAGTTGGGTGTGTAGCGTGTCGGTTACTGCTGCTAAGAGAGGGCAATGTGATGGGGTTTTGATGTCTAAACGGGCAACGCCGCCTCCGGCTACTTCGGCCAGCCTGTCGAGCCCGGCTTCACTGCCTGCCACCACGATCTGGTTGTCGGCGTTTACGATCGCAACAAAGACGGGGTCATCAGCTTTGTCTATCGCCGCAACCATGTGACGGACGTCGCGTTCGGTTCGCCTAAGCACCGCGGCCATTCCATATCCGCTCGGGTGGAGCTGTTCCATGGTACGAGCGCGAACTCTTACCAGATCGATACCCTCGGCGAAACTGATTGCACCGCAAGTCGCCGCTGCAGCCAACGTCCCGACCGAATGTCCGGCAACATAGTTGGGTATGAGTGAACTGGTGAGCGAGGCCGCCGATGCAACTTCAGCTATAAACAGCGATAGCTGCGCTCCCGATGTTGTGGCAAGCCCGCCGGAGGTGTCAAGCCAATCAAGGTTTTCGTCTCCGATCACACTTCGAGCGCCGTCGAGCACCCTGGTGGCAGCTGGATCTTGAGTTATGGTTGAAATCATGCCTGGTCTTTGTGATCCCTGGCCGGGGAATAACAATGCCCAGCTCATCGTGCACCCAGAGGGTCCGAGATCAGTTTCGGACCTTCCGCGGTACGTACGAGCACCGGCTCGGATGCTGCTGCTACGTACTCATCTAGGCTGATCTCCCCGATCGGTGCAGAGATGCGTGCATCTACCCTAGAAGGTAGGCTCGCCAAGGAGGTGGAGATATGCCTCCACTCGCGGTCGCCGATGACGGTTTCCGCACTGACTCGCACCACGAGATCAAGGTCGCTTGTTGCATGTATTGTGTTGACACCAGTGGCAAGTGTGAAACCAACGCTTCCGGTTACTCCCCATGTCAGTCCAAAAGCTTTGAATAGATCCGAAGCGGATTTAGCAGCCTTTGCGACGGCAAAGTCAGGATCGATGACGTCGATGTGGCCGACAAGGTCCTCGGGTGAAAGGATCTGGTTAATGGCGCTTAGAGGTACCCAGGCGGCGAAGCGTTGGCTTCTATCGTCCCCGCGGACACCCACCGCTACTACTTCATCGTTAGCAGGGGACCATCGCACAACCACCCAGGGAGTTCGACGCAGGCAGCGGCTAACCCACTCTTGTGGAGAGACCGAGTCATCTGGGATGAGTGTGCTAGCATCGATTCTCAACAAGTCGTGAGGTCGTGGTGCTGCTTTGGTAGCCTCTGTGCGCCTGTTCGCAGAGCTAATCACCACTGCGCGGCCATGCGTGCCATTACCTCTTGAGTGGCGCGACGGGTAGCCGAATTGCCTGTAAATACCCTCCGGTTGCTGAGGTCGAGTGGCTCTATGCGAGCGCGATGGACCGCTAGTGTCAGCGCTGATCGAACCGACGCCAAGTCGCTGGCCGATGGCGCATCCGGGTCGTTGACCGAAATTAACTGATCGCAGTAGCCAAGCTTTGCCCAGTCGCTAACGCGGCGACTCATAGGCAGAACAGTCTGCTCCAGGGTGTCGAGGGCTTCTAGGCTTCGCCGGGTGATTCGAGCTGCTGCTGCCTGGTGCATGGCGTGGATCTGAACCCCGGGATCGTCGAGGGCCAGGATCTGATTGGCCTGGAACCCGTGCGCCAGAAATCCCCCCGAAATTGCCTGGCCGACCACGAGGGCGATGATTGGATGGCCAGCCATTCGCGCTGTGGCGTAGGCGTCGACGGCACACGCCAAGACGTGATGCAGCCCTATGGTCTCTTCGATCCAACCGTAAGCTTGGCTCGGTACGTCAACGATAGCTATCAGTGGTCGTTTCTCCGCGCGACGAAGTTTCTGGTCAGTTTTCACCACCTGGATGATCTGCTCGGCCAACACTAGTCCTTCGCGAAGTCCCAACTCGCCGTGCGCTGCACGATGGTAGTGGCTTTCGGGATCGGCGACCACAGACAGAATGACGGATTCGCAGCCATCGAGGCGTAGTTCACCGCGAAGGACCGAGGGACACGGTCCTAAGAGATCAATTTCGGTGAGTGCCTCGGTCCACGTCTTCCCTCGCTCAGATGTGGATGTCGGAGTCTCTCTAGCGGACTCCACGGCCTTGGGCATTGGCGTGGTGGTTTCGATCCATTGCCGAGTTGTGGCTAAGTGCTGCGATCGGTGAGAGTTAGTCGGATTCAGCTTGAGTGCCTCCGTCACTGCTACCCGCATGGTCTCTACATCGTCTAGAACCAGCTGATCCGCCAGGCCGGCTGCAACTCTAGCCTTGCCTCCGGTGGCCGCCCAGATGGCGCTGCGGTTGGTGCTATCTATCTCATATATCCCAGCTTCGCTCTCGATAACTTCAGGGCCGTTGAGGCTCAATCTGGCTCCCGTGGTCATTATCAAATGAGTGCACAAGCCGGCTACGATGCCCATACCTCCAAAGCAACCGAGTGGGCCGGCGATGACCCCTACGACCGGCTTCAAACGACGTAGCTCGAGGATCCCAGCGCAGATCTCGGCGATGGCGGCGAGTCCTAAGTTGGCTTCTTGAAGACGGACACCTCCGGTCTCTAGAAGTAGAATTGCCGGTAAAGGCCCTCCTCTTTCTCGAGCTGTCGCCATCGTGAGTGCAGTAGTCATCTTCGCTCCCGAGACCTCGCCGATCGCTCCGCCTGCGAAGGCCTGCTCTATCGAGATAACCACAGCTGGCAGACCAGAGACCTTGCCCTTTATCACGATGAGGCCGTCGTCGGACTGTGGGACGATACCTTGACTCTCCAGCCAGGGTGATTCAATCCCATCGAAGGGTCCACATAACTCGCGATCGGTGCCAGCGTCGAGTAACGCTAGCGCTCGTCCTCGGCCGTCTAGCTCAACGAAGCTATCTCTGGCAAGCAGTACTTGCCAAGGTGCTTGGTCGCTCGGAGTTGGAGTCGAAATCGATTCTTGGGGACTGTGAGTTATGAGCAACTCGCCTCTATCGCTTGAAGCAACCGGAGAGCAACGACTCCTGGGGTGGCACCAGAGTCATTGATCTCGTAGCGGCATCATTGCTCACTGTCTGTGTTAGGTGAGGCACCGTGTCGGCCGGAGTTCATCTTGCATCACAGTACTGTACTGACTAGTTTGGTCTGAGTACTGAACGGTCCAGTGTGAAGTGAAGGAGTCAGAAGTGCACCTGCAATTCGCGGAGCTGCCCGTGTTCGAACAGGACCGGGCGATGGCCTTCTACACCGAGCACCTGGGCTGTGCTGTGCGCGCCGACACCCCAATGGGCGACGACGGCTGGCGGTGGGTCGAACTGGTCTTCCCCGGCGCCGACACCGCCCTTCACTTCATCCGCCGCGAGGGCGAGGCGCCTTCAACTCAGC
>DAHXNM010000282.1 GCA_027365375.1 Ferrimicrobium sp.
TGGCTCCGTCGCGTTTCGAAGGATCGTATTCGTTCGATCACGCGAAATATCTGCTTGTTGACCCAGGCCAACCTGATCAAGTAGCTATCGTTGGTTCTCCGAACGCAACTGCAAGTGCGTTCGATGGTAGCAATGCAGAGGACGCAGTCGAGACCACCAGAACCAGCACGATTACGGCGATAGCAGAGGTTTTCCATGCCGATTGGAAAGGTATGCAGGCTGGCTCATCGCCAAGGTCGAGCCTCCTGCTGTCCCCCGGGTCTGGTTCTACGATCGCCTCGCTACTCGGCGAGACGGGTCCAGTAGAGGTGATGGCTGAGGAGCTAGGTGATGCTCCGGCGTGTTATGAAGCACTCTCAACCCATGGATCAGGTGCTCGAGTCCTGGTGCCAGCGGGTCTGTCTCGCGAGGCGATTGGTTATGCCACCCAACTCGTGCACGCTGGGGTGCAGGTCCGGACACTGGCAAACCCTTATATGCATGCCAAGCTGATCGTGACACCCGTCTCTGCTTTTATCGGCTCCGAAAACCTCTCGATTGTCTCCTTCAACGACAATCGGGAAGTGGGTGTAGTCACCTCGAATACATCGGTGCGCAATCAGGCACTCGGTTGGTTTAATGAGGTGTGGAGTCAGGCAACTACATGGAAGCCGACATCAGCTGGATCGGCCGCAGCCACCCCGCCACCAACCACCCCACCAAGTGGACCTGTGCACTCGTATCCTTACTTGAAATATGGCGCGACTGAGGCGCAGGTTATACAACTGTGGGGATCTCCAAGTTCTACATCGACCGCTACCTATGACGGCTACCCAGAGGTAGTTTGGATCTATCCGGCTGGCCGCGTATATTTCGAGAATGGTACCGTTAGTTATGTCCAGAGAACCGAGTGAACTCTACCGTTGCTATAGTGCGAGCTGCGTTTTAATCCGGGTCTCTCGAGAGAGGAACGTTGCTCTCGATCGTATGAGCGAGTTAGTCTGCTAATCCACAGAAGTGATGGAGCGAGCGCACTACTCTGTACTCGTCAGCAAGAACCATGGCGACCTAAGGATAGCCGTGACCTCCCATTTCGTTGCTGGGGTCGGCGCTCTTTGTGCGCTAACGTGCTTGCAACTAGGGACTTACTCGTGCTTTACGTCTTCTCTTGGCTAACCAAATAGACCCGCTGGGGTCCAGGCCACTGATGATCTATGCCACTAGGGCTGCAGCTCTATACAAGGCGATCTTCAAGAGAATCTGGTTTGGAAGGATGTGCCAACCATAATTTCTCGCGGGGGCCAGCAAAGTGACTAAGACACGACGGGGTGTCAGGGTGATGCCGATGTTTGGATCGACAAAACCTCACTTATAGTCACTGATCTCACCCCACTGATCTCACCTAGAAGAGGCGCTCGGCTTAGCCCTGGTTACAAGTCCAGAGCATCTCGGCTCTCTTCTGGATTAGAGCAAAATAGTGGGGTTTAAAGTAAGAATTCTAATGCATGACATCCAAAGCTCGGTGGCGCTACGAACCAAGCACATCAGCAGCAACCGTTGCTTGAAGAATGGAGGCCAAATGACCGAAGTTAGTCGTCGTTCCTTTCTGATCCGATCGTCTGCCACACTTGCAGCGGCTGGAGCAGTTGCCGTCATACCCGCTGGTGCCGTCCGGCTGGCCGATTCGAAAAAGCAAGCCTATTCTGAGCTTACGCCGGAAGAGTCGGATGCACTCAAATCCTTAGTGGTGCATGTAGCCAACCCCGCAACGGGTGAGCTGTCTGTGATGTTTGGAACCGAAGAGGTCCGCATTAAGGATCATCGTCTGATTGCCCAGCTCGCCTCGGCGATCCGTGCCCCTAAGTAAAACCCCTGCCATTACAACCGCAAAACTGCATTCACTGAAAGGAAAAT
The DNA here is from genome assembly GCA_027365375.1 of Ferrimicrobium sp. Classification (GTDB taxonomy): domain Bacteria; phylum Actinomycetota; class Acidimicrobiia; order Acidimicrobiales; family Acidimicrobiaceae; genus Ferrimicrobium. The sequence continues at coordinate 1,894 of DAHXNM010000282.1, forward strand.
TGTTGTGTCATCACACCGAGAAGCACCCGCCATATCTAAGGATCCAGTAGCAGATTCTACAGATCTCTACGCATTTCGTTCACCAGATAGGCCGGATACTGTAACCATCATCGCCAACTACCTACCGCTTCAGTTGCCAGCTGGAGGTCCGAATTTCTACGAGTTCGGTGACGACGTACTATATGAGATCCACATCTCCAACAACGGGGAGCCGTTGTCGAATATAACCTATCAGTTCCAGTTCCACACAGAGTTGGCTGATCCGAATACTTTCTTGTACAACACCGGCCAGATTACGGCACTCGACTCACCGAACTGGAACCGACGTCAGTTCTACACGGTTACTCGTATCGACAAGAACGGTTACCATGAGCTCGCCAGCAATGCACCATGCCCACCCTCCAATGTCGGGCCACGATCCATTCCCCTCTATGCACCGTTAGCGGATGCGGCAGTGGTTACGTCGAGTGATGGTGAGAAGATTTTTGCGGGTCAAAGGGCTGAAGGTTTCTACGTGGACCTAGGTTCCATCTTCGATCTCGGCGACCTCCGTGAGTTCTCTCCTGATCAACTGATACCAGGACCGGCCTCGGCTGGAGTCAATGCTACAGCAGGACTCAACGTCGCCTCGATCGCGATTCAGGTTCCAATCACACTTCTAACCAACAATGGATCAATGCCGACATCGGTGACCGATTCTGCGGCAGTCCTCGGCGTATGGACGTCGGCGAATCGGCAGAAGGTCCGTGTCTATGACCAGGCGTTCTCGGGCAATAATTCTGATGTGGGCCCATTTGTGCAGGTCTCGAGATTGGGCAATCCACTCTTTAACGAAGTCATCGTTCCAATCGGAAAGAAGGACCTCTGGAATACGCTTCCAGCCTTCGCCGACCGTGAGTTTCTCTCCTACGTACAGCATCCAGAACTGGCTTCGTTGCTGCCGGTGCTATATCCTAAAGTGTTCCCTAACCTGGCTAAGTACACTGCAGCTCGCGCGGACCTGGTGGCCATCCTCTTGACTGGTATCCCTACTGGTGTGGTTGATGGACTAAACACCTATACAGGGCCATGGTACGCCGACATGTTGCGACTTAATGTGGCGATGGCACCTTCGAGCTCCCCATCGATTCTTGGAGTGCTTGGCGGAGATCTGGCAGGGTATCCAAATGGACGCAGGGTTTATGATGATGTTGTCTCCATCGAGCTCCGTGCGATAGCGGGTTTGACGATTCCTCTCGTTGACAAGAGTTATAAGCCAGATGCCGCAGCAGGAGCTATCTATGATGTCATAAATCCGAACACGACCTCGCCAAGTCAGCTAGGCCCGATTGGAGAGACCTACCTTAGTAGTTTCCCTTATTTGGGTATTCCCTGGGACGGGTTCTCCAATCCCTCGACGACCGCGAAGCCTACCTTGGTGAATCAGTGACCGATAGTACCCTTCTTCCCCTGGAACTCCTTGGGCAGCGTATGCTGCCCAAGGAGCATGTTCCTTCGATGACAGGCGCGGTCGCTATCGACATCGATGAGACGACCGGTGCCCTCATTGTGATGGGTGAGTGTGATCACGTGGGTAAGGAGTGCTTCGTGAGAGGCCGGGATGACTTCCACAAGCACGTGTGGTTCCTCGATCGAGTGTCGCCTGGACGAACCCAGGTGGCGGCGGTGTTTGCGAGCCTTGAGCCAGGCATCTATGAACTAGACATCGAAGGTGAGCAAGCTTTAGGAAGCGTTACCATTCTCGCTGGGCAGGTCAAGACTATTGTTGTCGATGCAGACGACGTGACTACACCAGGCCGAAGTGACGTTGGGTGACTGAGGTAACTTGGTCGAGCGTGATCGGGTCGACCGTTGAGAGCATCGCTAGATCCCTGTGGTTCCAAGTTTCATTTAAAGGGTAGCGGCGGATGGGCGGAATCCTTGTCCGTCACGCATTCGTATCGGAAGGTGCGTCGCCAAGTAGGTATCTCGCGCCGGTGCCGAGCTTGGCGGCTTTGTCACCCGGGTTGTAGAGCGTACACGTACCGAGCGATAGACATCCACAACCGATGCAAGAGTCAAGGTCGTCACGTAGACCTTCCAGTATCCGGATCCGTTCATCGATTCGGTCTCTCCAGCTCGCCGACAGTCGATTCCAGTCCCTCGCGGTTGGGGTTCTTTGGTTCGGCAGCAGTTCAAGTGCGGTAATTATCTCATCAAGGGTTAATCCCACGCGTTGGGCAACCTTGATGAAGGCGACGCGTCGAATGACCGATCGGGTGTACATCCGCTTTCCGCCGGCGGTTCGGATCGAGGTCACGAGTCCGCGCTCCTCGTAAAATCTCAAGGTCGCCACCGAGACTCCACAACGTCCGGCGACGATTCCAATTGGGAGAAGTTCCTGCTTGGACACCATCTTTTAGATATTTCCTTTCCTGGCTTGACCTCAAGTTAACTTGAGATTGTAGCGTATCTACCATGGACATTGCCCCGATGAGTTCGTTACCTGCCTACAGATATGAAGATCTTGCTGGTCTTATTCGAATGATGACCGGAGATGAGAAGCACGATGCCAGTGCTCACTCCACTTTGGATGTGCTCTGGGTGCTCTATGACTCGGTGCTCAAGGTGGATCGAGGCTCGATCAATGATCCGACGCGAGATAGATTGATGATCTCCAAGGGTCATGGTCCGATGGCGCTTTATGCAGTCTTGGTGGCCAAGCAAATGATGACAGTCGATGAGTTGCGCACCTATGGACAGTTTGATTCATCGCTTGGATGGCATCCTGATCGCCTGCGCATCGAAGCAGTTGAGATCTCGAGTGGATCGTTGGGTCATGGACTAGCGATCGCTATCGGTAGCGCTTATGGGCTTAAGCTACGTTCGTCGTCGCCACCACAAGTCTTCTGTCTACTCGGAGACGGTGAGCTAGACGAGGGTTCGGTGCATGAGGCCATCGCCTTGGCCGCACGTCTTGGCTTGGGTAATCTCACGGCGGTGGTAATCGACAATCGGAGTTCGACCCATGGGTGGCCTGCTGGAATCGCCGGTCGCTTCGAGGTTGAGGGTTGGGTCGCCAGGACGGTGGCGGGTAGAGACCATAGGGCACTTGAGGCTGCATTGCGTTACCAAGGTTCCGCACAAAAGGCGGAGCCAAGAGTCGTGGTTTGCGAGATAGATAGCTGAACTGATGACAACAAGAGCCTACGCCAAGAGGGGAGAGTAGTGAGGATGCAGACGATGCGAGAGGCCTTCTTTGACGGTGTTGTCGAGTGGATGGCCGCCGACGAGAAGGCGATGGTGGTCCTGGCGGATATCTCTGCTGCTGGCCTCAGAGAGGCGAGTCGCAATTTTCCAGGACGAGTGCTAAACGTCGGTATTCGTGAGCAGGCTGCAATTGGTGTAGCAGCTGGACTCAGTCTCGAGGGATTCCATCCCTTGGTGCACACGTATGTGCCCTTCTTGATCGAGCGGCCATTCGAGATGATCAAGGATGATCTCTTTCATCAGGGACTGGTGGCGACGCTGGTATCGATTGGCGCATCCTATGACGAGCCCGGTTATGGCCGGACGCACCAGTGTCCTGAGGATGTGGCACTGCTCGATACCCTGGGTCCGAGTACGATACTGGTCCCAGGTCATGCCGACGAGGTCGTTCCACTGCTACAACGGGCGGTATCGTCGGATACTGTCGGCTATCTCAGACTGAGCATCGCGATGAATAGGCGACCTATTCGGAACACAACCGCGACTATGACCAGGGTAGTGATCGGCAAAAATGGTGTTGTGATCGCAGTTGGGCCGATGTTGGATGCGGTGCTAGATGCCACGCAAGGCATGGATCTTACCGTGCTCTACGCCACCACTGTTCGTCCGTTTGATGCTGCAACGTTAAGGGAGGTGGCCGGACCAACGCCCAAGGTCGTGATCGTCGAGCCCTATCTGGCAGGCACCTCTTCTCCGGTGGTGGAGAGGGCACTCTCTGATCTACCACACCGCATACTGGCGCTTGGAGTTAGCCATCCCGATCTGCATCGTTACGGCAGTTACGCGGACCATGATTTGGCTCAAGGCCTCGATCCAGCTGGGATTGCGTCGGCTATATGCGCCTTCCTATGACCGAGATGGAGCTGTCTCACGTCGGTTTTTGATGCAATGATCTTTCGGCGCGCCGACTGGTGAACGCGTCCGTCTCGCCGATGTGTTCACTCGTCGCTGGGAGTTGAGCTAGGTTGTGCGTTCGGATCCTTTGCGTCCGATGGATCCTCGAACGTGACTGTGATCTCCTGCTCGCGACGATAGCGTTGTACTTTGGCGAGCGCTATGATTGCCGTCTTGTCCGCCGCTGTCAGCGGTGGCTGTATCAGGCTTCTTGGCCAGAGCTTTCGGACATGGACGACGTTGACCTCAGCTGCGTAGAGGGTGACGGTTGCGGTGAGTCCGAGCCAGGTGATGAGTCCGAGCACGAGCCCAAAGATCCCGTAGGTAGCCGAGGTGTGCGCGAGTTCATGCCCGACGAGAAAGCCGCCGAGCTGCTCGAGGGCACTCCATGCGATGCCAGCTATCAGTGCTCCTGGAAGAAGGTCCTTCGTCGGTATTGTTTTGGGAGCAAGGAGACGAAAGCCGGCGACGTAGAGTACTAGGTTCACCAAGATCGTCGCGATGATCAGGAGAATTTTGCTAACTTCATGACCACCAAGTGTGGCAGTGAAGGTGGCGATCGACGAGGTTACCAGCACGTTGATGGCAAGAATCGCAAGGATGCCAAAGTTGCGAAGTGTCCGAGGTAGAAATCCGGGGCGGTCGGTCATCGGTACGTTCCAGACCGTTGCCATCGCCTGCTGGGCGGAGGATGCTATCCCCTGTGAACCCCAGAGGGTCCCGAGTATGCCAACGATCAGGGTGATCGGGCTGTTGGCGCTGAGCGTGTGCACCCCCGCCTTCGAGCGGAGTTCAGAGCCTATCACTGGAATCTGCGCGAAGACGGTGCTCGAGATGCGGTGAGAGAGAGTTGGATTATGAGCAAAGATGATCCCGGTAACGGTCACTGCGACCAGCAACAGTGGGAACAGGGAGGCAAACCCGTAGTAGGCGATGAGCAGAGCCCAGGTAGAAGCTGAGTCTTGCCCATATTTGCGGATGACAGCGTAGATGAAGGCAAGAGGTCGATGGCGCTGCTGCAGGCCATCGATTCGCCGCATGAACTGCTCGATGTTGGGCATGTCTCTATCATCCTAGAGGTGAAAGTTACTAGGACGATGCTCGACGAGTCGTCAATGGATCCTCAACGCTTCGGCCTGACCTAGACGATCTGAGACAATGAAGGAGTTCACGGTTGGCCGCGATACGACAGAGAGCGACATCGCTACAAGCGTGTTAGGAACTCCAACCGGTTCTATTGCACTCTCGACGTCGTTATATCGGTGGTTAACAGCGATGTTGGGTGCGCTCGCTTGCGGAGACCGGCAAACTTCGTGCCCTTCACCGGATCGGTAGCTTCGCTGCAGCCAAGGATGACGAGGAGAGGGCTGTGTTATCGGGAGCAGAGTTCAGCTGGTATTCGATTCCAGTCCATCGTGGCAGTGCCTTTTGCTAGAGGAGATTGCTAGATGCCTACGACGCGGATCGGACGCGTTCTTGAGTTTGGATAGCATGGAGCTATGGAGTATCGCAATCTTGGTCATACCGGTATCTACGTCAGCGAGCTTTGCCTTGGCGCGATGATGTTTGGCGCATGGGGAGAACCTGATCACGATGTGTCTGTAGCGATCATTCATCGTGCATTGGATGCTGGGATCAATTTTATCGATACAGCTGATGTCTACTCCCAGGGAGAGTCCGAAGTTATTGTCGGGAAAGCTCTTGTAGGACGACGCGATGATGTTGTGTTGGCTACGAAGTTTCACGGTCCGATGGACGTCGCTATGGGGACACCAGGCGGCGATCCAAACAGGCGGGGGAACTCACGCCGTTGGGTGATGCAGGAGGTTGAGAATAGTCTGCGCCGACTACAGACTGATTGGATCGACCTCTACCAGGTGCACCGTCCGGATGCGGACACCGACGACGAGGAGACACTCTCGGCTCTGACCGATCTCCAGCGCCAGGGCAAGATCCGCGCCTTTGGATCCTCGACGTTTCCAGCATCCAGGATGGTCGAGGATCAGTGGATCGCTGAGCGGCGCGGCCTTGGCAGGTTCGTGACCGAGCAGCCGCCATACTCTCTGCTCGATCGCGG
>DAHXNM010000068.1 GCA_027365375.1 Ferrimicrobium sp.
CTAGTCCAATCAGGTGAGCGTGAGTCGTGGTTTACTGTGGCGGGGGTTGAGTCTTGGGCCGTCGAGTTATTCAGCTCACAATCGCCAGGGCGCGGACGGGTCATGGCTGGAGATGGACAGAAGTATGACCCAGTTGATCACGCTCGCTTTAACCTCTATCAAGATTCACACCTTGCCTATGCTCGAAGGTACGGTTGGAGGGTGGACTCGTTAGCGATCGCTAAAGAGTTGACCGCGTTCTCGCTGCCTCCTGAGCTCTGGTAGTGTGGGCCTCCGCCACCGCAAGTAGTTGGGTGAGCTCTGCTGAGTCAATGTCCGATCCGATCTCGTTTAAGTTGATCGAGGCCAGAGCGATAGAGGAACGAACTCCAGCTTCGGCGAGAACTGCGGCTGTGACACTGTCCCCGATAAGATTGGGGTTACCCTGCTCGGCTAATTGGGAGGCGATTGACCCAACCTCAAGCGCAACTTTGACCACCTCCAGCGATACTTGTGCAGCCTGACCGATAGCCGTTTGTACCTTATTCCGATTGCTGAGAGACACTCTCAGTCGTTGTGCGCGCAGCGCTAGGATGACTTCAGCGTAGCTCTCAGCATCGACTTGACACAACTCCTCGCTTCGGTGCATGAGTTCCTTGGCGGAGTCGGCAAGACTAGGAGCTTGGGACATCTGCCGAGTTGAGAGAAGTGCGGATTTAACACAAAGCGCTGCTGCCAGACTGACCGTGAGTGCTGCAACTGAACCCGCGGCTGGTGCTGGCTGTGGCTCGGCAACCACCTCAATGAAGTGTTCAGTGCTGTGACTCAGATAGTGCGGAAGTTCAACTGAGTCCGACAATTTCACCCGATTCATCGATATCGATCGACTCGGCGGCTGGATGTGTTGAAAGCCCTGGCATGGTGCTAATATCGCCGCAGATGAGATAGACGAAGCCGGCCCCCACTGAGGCTGTGGCCTCGCGAACTGGCATGCGCCAGCCAGTAGGGGCGCCCTTGAGGGATGGGTCTGACGAGATCGAGAGATGGGTCTTTGCGATAATTACAGGCAATCTTCCAAACCCATTCTGTTCATAGACTTCTATCTGGCGATTCGCAGCTGGAAGGTAGTCGACTCCTTCGGCCCCGTAGACCTTAACAGCGATGGTTTCGATCTTCTCTCGGAGGGAGGCGTTATTCGGATAGAGCAGGTGGAAGTTGTTTGGCTCGTTCGCTGCCTCGGCCACCATCTCCGCGAGTTCGATTGCTCCTTTGCCTCCGTTGCTGAAATTCGTGCAGATGGCGACTCTTGCGCCCATTGATTCCGCAATCTCGCGGATGACATCATGTTCTGAGGCAAAGTCACCTGGGAAGGAGTTGATGGCAACGACTGGGCTCACCCCGTGGAGCTTGATGTTTTCTATCTGTTTGCGGAGGTTGGCTCCGCCGGCGTAGACCTCATCTGGATTCTCCTGGAGAATAGCTGGTGGGAGCGGTCTACCGGCGACCACACGATGAGCCCCGGAGTGGACTTTGAGTGCACGCACAGTGGCGACCACGACGGCGGCATCAGGGACAAGGCCTGAGGTTCGACATTTGATGTTGAAGAACCGTTCTGCTCCCATGTCTGCGCCGAAGCCAGCCTCTGTGATCAGGTAGTCGCCGGTATGGATACCGATTAGGTCTGCGACGATCGATGAGTTCCCGTGGGCGATGTTGCCAAATGGGCCCGCATGAACCAATACTGGAGTATTTTCGAGTGTTTGGAGTAGGTTCGGCTTGATTGCATCGCGCATCATTACCGTCATTGCCCCAGCAGCTCGAAGTTGTTCGGCCGTGACTGGCTCGTTGCTGTTGGTATAGCCGACCACAATATTACCAAGCCGTGTCCGTAGGTCTTGGAGCGACGTGGAGAGCGCGAGAACACCCATGATCTCGGAGGCGGCGGTAATGTCAAATCCAGTTTGGCGAGCTATGCCATCGTTCCTTCCACCTAGGCCGATAACTATGTTGCGAAGTGCTCGGTCATCGACATCGAGTACTCGTCGCCAGGTGATGGTGTTGGTATCGATGTTGAGTTCATTACCCCTGAAGAGATGATTGTCGAGCATTGCGGAGAGGAGGTTGTGGGCGCTCGTTACGGCGTGCATGTCACCGGTTAGGTGAAGGTTAAGCGATTCCATCGGGATGACCTGGCTGTAACCACCTCCTGCCGCACCACCCTTGATTCCAAAGGTTGGACCCATCGAGGGCTGGCGAATGGCGATGGTGGCACTCCTTCCGATTTGATTCATAGCCTGCCCCAAGCCAACCGTCGTGGTGGTCTTGCCTTCTCCAAGTGGGGTAGGGGTGATCGCAGAGACGACGACGTATTTGGCCTTGGGCCTATCAGAGAGTGCATGCATCGCCTCGAGTTTGATTTTGGCAACACTGTTGCCATAGGTCTCCAAGAGATCAGGTCCGATGCCCATCTCGCGGGCGATGTCAGCGATTGGTTTGTGGTGGGCTGCCCGAGCTATCGTTAGGTCGTTGTCCATGGTCATGCTCTATCTTTCTTTAGGGTGATACGTGGAGGCAAACAAGGAGTGCCACTTGCAAGTGGCACTCCTTGTTTGCCTCCACGTATCACCCTAAAGAAAGATAGAGCATGACCATGGACAACGACC
>DAHXNM010000330.1 GCA_027365375.1 Ferrimicrobium sp.
CGAGATCGAGGAACTCGGCCAACCATGTCAGGGTTATCTTCACAACACTCCCCTCATCTGTGCAAGCACACGTAGATCATTCTCCGGCAAAATGCGCATGTCACCCAGGGCGACCTTCATCTGCACCAACCGATCGATCCCAAAGCCAAAGGCAAAACCGCTGTAGACCTCGGGATCGATCCCGACATGGGCAAAGACGTTCGGGTGCACCATCCCCGATCCACCAAGCTCGATCCAACCCGTACCTGAGCAGGTGCGACACCCATCGCCCTTGCAGACGGTGCAGGTAATCTCAAACTCCGCTGAGGGTTCGGTAAAGGGAAAGTAGGCCGGGCGGAGTCGAGCCTCGATGTCAGGACCAAAATAGGCAGAGGTGAAGGCCTCGATCGTCGCCTTTAAGTTCGCAAAGGTGATTCCCTTATCCACCACCAAGGCCTCAAGCTGGTGAAAGGCGGGGGTGTGACGAGCATCGGGGGTATCACGCCGATAGACACGGCCAGGCACGATGGCGTAGATCGGAAGCTCACTCGTCTGCATCAATCTGACCTGCACCGGTGAGGTGTGGGTCCTAAGGAGCGTCGACTCCGGCTCGCCGTAGTTCAGATAGAAGCTATCCTGGTTCGCCCGCGCCGGGTGGAACTTGGGGATATTGAGGGCTTCGAAGTTGTGCCACTCGGTCTCCACCTCTGGGCCCTCTGCAACTACAAAACCCATCCCAATGAAGAGGTCCTCGAGCATCATCCGCGTCTGGGTGAGAAGATGGAGGGCACCCGTGCCGCGTAATCGTCCTGGATGCAGGTAGGCGGCGATGTCGTCATGCTCAGTTCGAAGGCGGTTGGCGAGTTCGACCTCGTTGACACGACGCTCGCTGACATCGATCGCACCCTCAAGTCGTGACCGAACCTCATGCAAGGCGGCGCCGATACGCGGACGATCCTCTGGAGCGATGTTGCGCATCGCCTTCTGGATCGTGGCGAGCGGGGTGGTGTGCGCGTGAATCGCCTCCTTAGCGGCGATCAACTCAGCGTTGGTCATTACAGTGCTTAGCTTGGCGACGCTCTCGTCGCAGAAGTCTGCGAGCTCCGCCAGTGTCGCGTCAATCTCGGCCATGCGGAGGATACCTTTCTCTTCGGCGTTCATAACCAGGATAAACGCTGACCTCGGCCATTGGTGATGATAGGGATATGCAATAGTCATCCCGGGGAACTTACGTCACGCAAATGCTGCAGGACTTGGATCGAACACACCAACACTATTGGGGTCAGAGTTCGGGAATTTGTCCTGATCCAACCGCAGAGCTGAACAATGCAACAGGACGTGTCAGAACCCGGAGATCGGTCAACAAATGCCGATGGCGAGACTCCAAACGGAGACTACATTATTATCTACACAAAGACTCACGTGGCGAACTCACGCCCAATCTCGCCGCAAATGGCGGATTCACCTCCACTGAAGACCCGGACTGACCTCTCTTGCTCAGTCAGGAACCACAACCTTGACTGCGTCGTCTCTGCAGTCGCAGATAATCGTGTCCCGTTGCCAGTTCTCCTGCGGGTACGATCCGTCCGGTAGACGCCTTGGTGTCGTCGATGAGTGACATCCGAGTTCGAAGACTTGTTGTTTGGATGGAGAGCTAACACCATCAATAGCACACTGTGCTCTGCTGACAGCCGACCTAGGTCCATAGGGTCGGGCACATAGAGGGGTCAACAACTCTGTTGTATCGCGGACAAGATCATCATCTACCTTGGCGGTGTCAAGCACGATCAATCCTCTCGATTGTGCACCTAAGCGCAGCCTCCACATATTCGGCTCGAAAACCGACAGCAGCGGTCTCGATGCTCAACCAGAATGGTGGGGTCATTCAAGAGTGACAGAAACTTGCGTGTGTCTGTGTTGCGAGCGGAACCAACTTCGGTCACTACCCGCTCTAGCAAATATCGGTGTTCGGTAGCGAAAGCCAGCACTCGCGCCACCTGTCTGTCTAGGTCTTGTTTTTGGTCAGACGACGAGACTCGAGCATAGATAACCGACGATCCATGTTGTGGTTCTTTAGACTCTAGATCTCCAACCAGAATGAGCTGGCCAACTTTGGATGCTGGGACGGGCATCTTCCCCGTCCGATACCATCTATATGCGGTATGTCTATATGCGGTATGTGGATCTATACCCTGGGACGGTGCCCAATCAGCCGAGTTCATTACTAATCATTGTGGTGTGTCGCTACGACGACTGTTGCAACCCTCAACCAGCACGCCCCCAGAGATCAGCCTCGAAAGCAGGAGGGGTCGGACCCGATGGCAATCCCTAACTGGCTTACTCAACCAAGAGTGTTGGATCCGATGCGAGTGAACCGTTGCCACGAATAATGGAGACAATGACTGCAATGAAGGATATACCAGCGAGAAAGATGGCTGCATACTTGAAGCCCTCTGCCACTAGCACAGGATTGATGGGGTGCGTGGTCGCAAAGATAGCAAAAACTACTCCAGTCAGAGCAAGGCCCACTGCGGTGCCTAGCCCCCGAGACATATTCAAGACTCCACTAGCCACACCGGAAGAGTGCGCGGGGGCAGCCCCCATTGTCGCCGCGTTATTGGGCGCTGTCGACATGCCCAGCCCAGCACCAACCGCGAAGAGTTGAACGAGAAGCAGAAGGTTGCCATGGTCGAACGCCATGACTAACAAGGAGATCACACTGAGGCTCATTCCAAAAATCATGAGAGGCTGGGCCCCTAGTCGGTCCGCGAATCGACCGGAAAGCGGCGAGAAAATCCCGATCGCCAGTGGCATCGCTAGTAGCTCTAGCCCAGTCCTAGTGGACGAGAACTGCAGTGTCCGTTCGAGATAGTACGGGACCACAAAGAGAACACCAAAGATCACAAAGTAGATCAACCAGCCACTGACAACGCCGGCCCAGAATGCTTTGACCTTCATCAAGGTCAAGTCCAACATTGGGTGTGCAGTCCGACTTTCCCGCCGCACGAACAAAACCATGCCTACCACCGCGATGATCCACATCGAAATGACAAATGGAGAGCTCCAACCCAGTTGATTGCCCAACGAAAGAGCCAGCATGAGCGCCACCCCAATGGGTGCGAAGATAGCCAGGCCAAGCCAGTCAAAAGCAGTGTGTGCAGCCAGTTTGCGCGTGCGGGGGATAAGATACCAGGCCATAACGGTGGCAACGATGCCCACAGGAACGTTGACAAAGAAAATTAACGGCCATCCTCCGAGTCCAATCAGTAGTCCTCCCACCATTGGACCAAGGGCGAGACCGAGGGCTTGTGCTGCACCCTGTACTCCGATTCCTCGACCCAGCTTCTCCTTCGGCATCACCCCAGCAACAATCGCAACACTGTTGGCTTGGAGCATGGCCGCACCAGCCGCCTCAATCACGCGAAAAACAATGAGCAACGTAAGGTCAGGAGCGAAGCCACACAGGGCAGAGCCGATAATAAAGACCACAAAACCAAAGGTGTACATGAGTTTGCGGCCGACCATATCGGCATAGCGACCCACCGCGATCAGACTCGCGACCAACATGAGAAGATATGCGAGGCCAACCCATTGCACTGCACCTACGGTTACCCCGAACTGTCTCTGCATGGTAGGAAAGGCGAGCGTTACGATGCTAGCGTCTAATTGCCCCATAAAGGCACCAAAACACACCGCAGCCACCGCGTACCAATACGCGTTCGGACGATCCCTGATGAACTGCGGACGAGCCGGCTCAGTCAGGAACCGACGAGGTTTGCCTTGAGGGTAACTGTGACCTCCCATCCCTCTAGGTTAGCCG
>DAHXNM010000341.1 GCA_027365375.1 Ferrimicrobium sp.
TCGCGCCGTCTAGAGAATATGGCGACACGAATCACGTTCAGGATCAACACCGCCGCAGAGACCAACAAGATGATGGCTACAGCGAGGATTACCGTCTGGGCGACGTTAGAGACGGTAGTGATAGTGTTGATCGCAGAGAAGTTATCGTTCACTGTATCGACTCCCGGCTGTCCCTGAAAGATCGCCGCAACCGCCTTAGTCTCCGCCGGGTTCACCAACGACACCCTCAAGAAAGTGGGAACGGCTGACTTGGGAACCGCATTTACCAGATCGGGTTGATTGGCGAGCAGGTGTCTAAAATCAGAGTACGCCTGAGCCCTTGGAACGTAGCTGAAGCTCTTGACCGCAGGTAGTTGATGTAGCTGGGCCTCCACTGCCTTAAACTCAGTCGGCGAGATCCTCGGCTGCAAGAAGACCAACAGCTGAACGTTACCCTTCCATTCGGCCGTTGCCGTTGACACACCCTGTTTGATCAGCAATGCAGAGCCTACAAGCGAGAGCGAGATCGCGACGGTAAAAATAGCTGCGAGTGACATCAACCGGTTGCGCCACAGGTTGGTTCCGGTCTCTGAGGCAAAATACTTCACTGACATCTCGAGCTATACACCCAACCCATATACGCCACGAACCTGGTCGCGGCTCAAATGCCCATCATCGATCTCGATGACACGACGCCTCATTGAGTCCACAATCCCGACGTCGTGAGTAGCCATGACTACCGCGGTACCGGTTCGGTTGATGCGCTCGAGAAGATTCATCACTCCCCAGCTGGTCTCCGGGTCCAAATTACCCGTCGGCTCGTCAGCGAGCAAAATAAGTGGACGATTGACAAAGGCTCGAGCAATCGCCACTCGCTGCTGCTCTCCACCGGAGAGCTGATGCGGAAAGCGCTCCATCTTATCCTCCAAACCTACCAGCCGAAGGATCTGCGGAACCTGGGTGGCGATAAACCGACTTGGCTTCCCAATGACCTGGAGGGCGAAGGCGACGTTCTGTGCCACCGTCTTGTTCGGCAGAAGCCGAAAGTCCTGAAAAATGACGCCTACGTTGCGGCGAAAATGAGGTACCTTCCAGTTTGGCATGGTCACCAAGTTCTTGCCAGCTACCCAAATCGTCCCGTCATCGGGCTTCTCCTCGCGGATCATAAGCCGAATCAAGGTCGTCTTGCCGGACCCAGAAGACCCAATCAAGAAGACGAACTCTCCGCGATCGATCTCAAAGGATATGTCCCGTACGGCGGGGCTCCCTTTGGAATACGATTTGGAGACATTTTCAAACTTGATCACTCAAGAACTCCTTTTATGCCGACTAGATCCACACACAAACGGAGCGATCTCGGTCGTCTCGACATATCCTACCACCCGAATGATTGATCGGTAGCTCAATCTTCATCATTTGACCGCCGCCACTCAAGAAAAGCCTGAATGAACGGGCCCAATCTACCATCGAGTACCTCGGCCACACTATGGTCTTCGTACCCTGATCGATGATCCTTGACCAATTGATACGGCGCTAAGACGTACGAACGGATCTGATTCGCCCAACTCACCTCGGCTTGCGGACCGCCGATAGCGCTCATCTGGGCTCGAAACTCCTCTCGATGACGCTGTTCGAGCTTCGAGATCAGGATCTGCATAGCCCTCGCCTTGTTCTGTAGCTGCGAACGCTCGTTTTGACAAGAGACGACAATTCCGGTGGGAAGATGGGTAATGCGAACGGCGGAATCGGTGACGTTAACGTGCTGCCCACCAGCCCCAGAGGAGCGATAGGTATCGATCCGCAGCTCCTTGTCATCGATCGCCACCTCGAAGGACTCGTCCATCAACGGCGTTACCTCAAACGAGGCGAAACTGGTATGGCGCCGGTGCTGTGAATCAAACGGCGACATACGCACCAGTCGGTGGACACCACGTTCGGCCTGCAGCAAACCATAGGCATACCTCCCCTTGACGATGAAGGTAGCCGAAAGGATACCCGCCTCGCCCCCAGCTGTAACCTCATCAAGTTCGAAGCTGAACCCTGCCTCGCCAGCGTAACGCTCGTACATCCGCAACATCATCTCGGCCCAGTCTTGCGAATCGGTTCCTCCCGCCCCAGCATGGATCTCGGCGATCGCGTCACCCTCATCGAACTCGCCCGAGAGCAAGGCTCGAGTATCAAGGCGATCGAGTCTGGCGGATATCCAGCCGAGACTCTCCTCGAGCTCTGCGACGAACTCAAGATCTCCTTGATCCACGAACTCGGACAAGACGCGAGCATCATCAAGGCGACTTTGTAGCGACTCAAGCAGAACTACATCCTCCTTGAGCTGGGTGTAACGCCTCGACATCGACTGTGCTCGCTCCGGCGACGACCAAAATTCAGGCGCCGCTAACTCGGCCTCCAACTCTTGGAGCTGCACGGAGGCGTCATCGACCTTCAAATAGCGCTTGGCAGCCTCAAGTCTCGCCCCAAGCAACTCAAGGCGATCGCTAGCGTCGCTCACTTCCCGTGGCAGTGCTTGTACTTGAGCCCGCTGCCACAGTAGCATGGGTCGTTACGGCCGATTCGCTCCTCATCAGACTTGATCAGTGGGGAGTTCACCTCCACATCCTCGATCGGTCGCTCAGCGAGAGCAACGGCACCCTGAGTCTCCTGAGCCGCCTGGAACGACTCGAGAAGATTCACATCTCCAGGATCGGTTGCTCCAAAATACGACGCCTGTCCAAGGTCTACTCCTTGCGCCTCTGGGCCTACAACCTGGACCTGAAGCACATAACGGATGTAGTCGTTCTCGATCCGCTTCATCAGATCCTGGAACATGTCGTAACCCTCCTGTTGCCAGGCGACCAATGGGTCCTGCTGCCCCATCGCACGAAGGTTGATGCCATCCCTGAGGTAGTCCATATCGATAAGGTGTTCACGCCAGTGCTGGTCGACAACTGACAAGAGCACCTGTCGTTCGATCTCACGCGCCGGAGCCATTGGATCCCCATCCCCATCGACAGCGAGGGTGGCGCACTTATTCTCATAGAACTCGAGCGCCTCAGCATGCAGTGAGGCCGAAACCTGTGATTTCGTCGTCGCCTGATGCAGATCCTCCGCGACAAAGGCGGTTGGCCAGTAGAGGACAACCTGCTCCAAGAGTT
>DAHXNM010000353.1 GCA_027365375.1 Ferrimicrobium sp.
TCCAGGGCTCGCATGGGGTCTGGTCGATAGCGGTGGTCTAGTTCACCACGGCGCCTACGGGGTCAACGAATCCGCCTCCACTAACAGACCCTCCAAGGATAGCGTCTTTCGCATCGCCTCGATGACTAAGAGTTTCACTGCGCTTTGTATCCTCCTTTTGCGTGACCAACACAAGCTCAGTCTCGATGACCCAATAGGCGACTGGCTCCCCGGGCTGCAGTTCGACCCTCAGGTTGACCAAAGCGAATCGCCGATTACTATTCGACACCTGCTGTCGATGTCGTCGGGTTTAGTCGAGGACGACCCGTGGGCAGATCGACAGTTAGCACTCTCCCTCGATGCATTTCAAGCGATGCTTGGCAACGGAATCGGGCTTGACCTTGGACCATCGACCGCGTTTGAATACTCCAACCTTGGATACGCCATGCTTGGATTAATCGCAACAAGAGCTGCTGGTGTCCCACTTGCCGCCACGGCAGCCGAGAATATCTTTACTCCATTGGCTATGGCTTCAACGACCTGGGATCTAGATACCGTGGACTCCGACAGACTCGTCGCTGGCCATAGCCTTTGCGACAACCAATGGGTGTTAGAACCGTCACTCGAGGATGGAGCCTTTGGTCCAATGGGTGGGATTGGTTCGACGATCGAAGATCTAGCACGATGGGTAACGCTTCACCTCGGCGCTTGGGGTGAACAGACCGCCCGCGCTTCCCGAGCGATCCGATCGTCGACCCTTCGTGAGATGGCTGACATCCACAGAGTGATGGCTCACCCTCGGGTGGCAGATCCCGACCTCACCGCTCAAGGTTATGGCTATGGCCTGATGGTAGCCCATCATCGTCGCCTCGGAAGGATCGTTGGCCACAGTGGAGGGTTGCCTGGCTTTGGATCTCGAATGGAATGGTTGCCCGACTATGGCATCGGCCTGGTAGCCCTCGCGAACAGAACCTATACGCCTCTTAGCGATGTGGTGCGACGTGGGTTAGAATACCTCGTCGAGCAAGGCTTCGTCACGAATCCAACCCAAGAACCGTCTCAAGATCTCCAAAGGATTTACCTCGCAGTTAACGCCAGCTATCAAGATCCCCAAAACGACCAGTCGATCCGCGAAGTAGCTCTGACCACCTATTTTCTTGACCGAGACGATGACCGTAAGCCGCCAAACTTTGCCGCGCTTCGTGAGAGCTATGGCCGCCTGCTCTCGGTTGGGCCAATAATCGCCACCGGAATGCTACGAGGCTCTTGGAGGCTGGATTGTGAACACGGGTCGTTCACTATCCACGCAATGCTCGGACCAACATCGCCTCATAAACTTCAATTCTTGCAGATTGTTAAAGACCCGTGATCCGAGGTGAGCTAGCCAGCGGCTCCACCGTGACCTCCCGAGCGCTAACCACCGTAGCCTTCTATTGAGATCGATCCGAGCGCTAACCACCGCAACCAATACGGGGGCAGCTCCGCCGGCTTGCTACCGTCTGAGCTCATCGGTCCAACGCCGGTGAACGCCGCCCATGTCAATCCGTCTACACGAAAACCAGTTCGATCTCCGTGCCAGACAGCGCCTTGCTGACCGGGCAGGATCGCTTGGCCTCCTCAGCAATCTTATGAAACTCAGCCTGCTCGATACCTTGGGCACTTCCAGCAACCGTCAGCTCGATCCGCGGAATGCGGAAACCACCCTCGGGGTCGGGTCCGAGGTGTACCTTCGCACCAACTTCCAGGTGAATATCGGCTCCCCCTGCCGCTCCAAGCAGTGCTGAAAATTGCATGGCGTAGCACGATGTATGTGCCGCTGCGATCAGCTCCTCTGGGCTCGTCGCACCTTCAGCGTTATCAGCTGCTCGCTTAGGAAATGAGACCTCATAGCTCCCGATCCCTGAACTCGTTAGAACCACCGTCCCAGCTCCCTGCTCTAGCGAGCCGCTCCAGGTTGTATGTGCTTCTCGTATTGGCATATTATCTCCTACTTCTCGGCACTTGTACCAGACAATAACCTTATCCTGAGACGCTTCGCTACAACCAACCAACAGAAGGTTGGCGATGTGGTCTTCACAACCATTTCGGCCTACCTCACGACCTTTGGGCACCAAGTTGCCGGGAGATCTTACCGACAAACAGGTAAGTTTTGCTCGAAGGACTCATCTGGACAAGCGAATAAGTACTCACGGACGAGAAACCAACCTTTTAGCTCCCAGCGCACCAGCGACGCTGACCTATTCACCGACCAATTACTTCAGCGAGGAGATAAACGATCACTTACGAGGTGGAAGCTAGTTCATCAGAATCATCCGGCACTCATGCACCCAAGGTCAATGGTCATCTCGATCAGCAAGCGAGGGCACCAACGTAGCTTCGACTATGCCAATAAAGGCGAAGGCGTAGCATATGCCCTTAGGATATTAGGTCGATCTACTACCGTTCTTCGGGAAGGAACTCGTCCTATGCAACCTTTCGATCATCGCTCAGCCATACCTGAGCCAGCTGGGCTTCGAACCGCGTACGCTGGCTCTCTAAACGAGACAAGGGTCGGCGAGGTTGTCCAAATCTGTGGTTGGGTCAATCGCATTCGCGAACACGGCGAACATCTAGTCTTTGTTGACGTACGTGACCATACCGGGGTCGTTCAGTGCGTGGTTCCAAGGAGCGAGAACCTCCACCCAGAGTGGGTCGTGCAGATCACTGGGACCGTCGCCGAGCGTCCAGAGGGGACTGACAACAGTCAGATCTCCACGGGTCGAATCGAGCTTCGCGACCCGAGTGTGCGCGTGCTTGCCGAGGCAGAACCTATTCCATTCTCGCTCGATGAACGCATAGAACTCGACGAGGCGACCCGTCTGCGTTATCGCTATATCGATCTCCGAAGGTCTCGCATGCAGCGCAATCTCCGTCTTCGCTCCGTCGTAAACTCCGCGATCAGGCGATCGATGGAGGAGCAGGGATTCACCGAGATAGAGACTCCACTGTTATGGACCCCAACACCTGAGGGGGCTCGCGAGTTTCTCGTTCCTTCACGCACACAGCCCCAAAATTTCTACGTCCTGCCCCAATCGCCACAGATCGCGAAACAGCTACTCATGGTCGCCGGATTTGACCGCTACTATCAGATAGCTCGCTGCCTACGCGACGAAGATCTACGCGCCGATCGGCAGTTCGAGTTCACCCAGTTGGATCTTGAGGCATCCTTCGTTACTCAACATGACATTCATCGCTTTATATCACACGCCATCCTGGCGGTGGTCCAAGCAGTGAGCCCAGGGACCACCATCGAAATAGACACAATCACGTGGCGCGATGCGATGAATCGCTACGGTTCCGACAAACCCGATCGCCGTTTCGGCGCTGAACTCCACGACGCGACTGCTATCTTTGCCGACACGACCGTCAAGGCACTCACCGCTCCTAGCGTCCAGGCGATGGTCGCACCACTGCCTCTGAGCCGAGCACGCCTCGATGAGCTCGTCGATCGTGCAAAGGGGCTCGGTGCAAAGGGGCTTCTCTGGCTCCGTGTCGAGGAGACAGACGGTCAACTCAGCCTGAACTCTCCAGTCTCGAAATTCTTGACCTCCAACGAGCAGGAGCAGCTGATCGCAACGCTGGAGGCGCAGCCAGGGGACACGATCCTAATGGTTGCCGACGAGTGGGAGAGGGCAGTCACGATTCTTGGACAGATCCGGCTCGGCCTCGGCAAACAGCTTGCCAGCGACAACGTACTCGACTTCTTCTGGGTGATAGATTTCCCGCTCTTTGAAGGACTCGACGAGTTTGGGGCCCCGATATCTGCTCACCACCCCTTCACTATGCCGAACGAAGATGACTTTGCCCTGCTTGACACCGACCCGCTATCGGTTCGTTCGCAATCCTATGACCTAGTATTGAACGGCTGGGAACTCGGATCGGGATCGATCCGTATCCATACCTCCTCGATCCAGTCGAAGATCTTTGAGGTACTCGGTATCGACGAAGAGACCGCTCGATCGAGGTTTGGTTTCCTGCTCGATGCTTTTAAGTACGGTGCACCGCCTCATGGTGGCTTTGCATTCGGCATCGACAGGCTGAGTGCACTACTTGCAGGTGAGGACAATATTCGAGAGCTCATAGCTTTCCCAAAGACACAGAGTGGTTCTGATCTAATGACCGGGGCTCCCAAGCAGGTTGATCAGGAAATCCTCAACCAGCTCGGACTTCGACCAACCGCTCGCACCAAGGACTAAGCATGGACGAGCTATTCCGCCAGGAGCTCGATCCGCGACGCGTTCCACTAGCTGCGCGAATGCGCCCAACCTCATTAAGTGAAGTCCGGGGACACGACGAGCTCCGGGGTGCCGATGGAGTGCTGCGGCGAATCATCGATGGCCTCACGCCATTTGCACTCGTCCTTGCTGGCCCTCCTGGCGTGGGCAAGACGACAATAGGCTCGTTGCTCGCCACAGAGCGCAAGGCGCGCTTTATCCAACTGTCGGCCACAACGCTTGGCGTAAAAGACATAAAAGAACTGGCCTCAAATGGCCAACGCCTACGCGATCTTGGTGAAACTGAGCCGGTCTGCTTTATTGATGAGATCCACCGGCTATCACGGGTTCAGCAGGACGCACTGCTCAACCCAGTCGAGGAGGGTCACTTCTCTCTCATCGGCGCCACCACCGAAAACCCGTACGTAAGCTTGAGCCCTGCATTGCTCTCCAGAATCGAGGTCATTCGGCTAGCGCCGTTAGACGACCAGGTGATGAGGACATTGCTGCTCGATGCCGTAGCCACCGAAGCATTGTCAATCAGCGATGAGGCGATGACGACGATCATCACGCACGCCAACGGAGACGCTCGCTCTGCACTAGGAATACTCCAGAGGGCGATTGAGGCCACGCGACGAAAAGGTGAGTCCACACACATCGAGTCCTTGCCATCACTCCCTGAATCGGTTGGTATCGATAGATCATCACATTACGAGATGACTTCAGCACTCATTAAATCGATGCGTGCCTCAGACACAGCCGGTGCCATCGATTGGCTCTCTCATCTCCTAGTTGCAGGCGAAGACCCACGCTTCATAGCTCGACGGCTTGTCATTTTCGCGGCGGAGGACATAGGGCCAGATCATCTAGATTCGCTTGTCTACGCCAACGCTACCTTTGCAAGTGTCGAAAGAATTGGGATGCCTGAGGCTAGAATAGTGCTAGCCGCCACCGTTTTACATCTCTCTGAGGCCCCGAAATCAAGGCGTGCGATTGACGCGATTGACGCCGCAATGCTGCGGGCGGCTGCATCTCAGCGCGTGCCGGTGCCAGAGCATCTACGTGGTTCCATCACCCACATCGAAGGACGCTACCCGCCGCCAACTACCAGGGCCTAGCCAGCCATCAACCTCCTCGCATAGGCAGACGCTTTACACCAGCAATGA
Organism: Ferrimicrobium sp.; assembly: GCA_027365375.1. Lineage (GTDB taxonomy): Bacteria > Actinomycetota > Acidimicrobiia > Acidimicrobiales > Acidimicrobiaceae > Ferrimicrobium. Next base: position 5,399 of record DAHXNM010000353.1, read on the forward strand.
AATTCGAGACCAACATCTCTGGTTCCCCTATTAGGTCATACGCTGGCATCAAGGCCAAGACCTCCCGAAGGACAGCGACAATCTCGGCGCGTGCAAGGTGGGCTCCAAGACAGTGATGTGGCCCGTACCCGCCAAAACCCAGATGGCGAGTAGCGTTACTGTCGAGTGACAGTCGATACGGATCCTCAAAGACGGCCTCGTCCCGGTTCGCCGACGGGTACATCAACAGGACCCTATCGCCAACGTCAAGTGACACCCCCGACAAGACTGCTGGGCGCGTAAGCGTACGACGCATCCAGACAACCGGGGATGCTAACCGCACGATCTCATCGGCGGCACGCGACAACCGATCTGCACTCGGCTCTACTATGAGTTCGTCACGCACACTGCGAAACTCGGACAGCGCAAGCATGCCAACGCTCAGCGCATTTCGAGTCGTCTCGTTGCCGGCAACCAACAGGAGAATGAAGAAGGAGGCCAACTCACTCGGAGAGAGCGCGGCCCCGTCCACATCGGCGGCTAGCAACGCCCCGATAACTTCGTCATCCCGGTGGTGTTTACCAGCGAGATCACCCATGAACTCGCTCAACTCAAGGGCAGCGGTAAGAATCGATTCATCCGGGCTCATCTCAGGTGCGACAAACTCGGGGTCCAGTGCTCCCAGGATGCGTTGCGATCGCTCAAGGACAAACTGGTCATACTCCTCGGGGATCCCCATGATCTCACCGATAATACGTAACGGCAGAGGCGCCGCGATAGCATCGACAAAATCAAACTCACCGAGCTCTCTCGCCTCCTCAACAAGCCGGTGCGCTACGACTCCAATTTCAGCGTCCAAACGTTCAATTCTTCGCGGAGTAAAGGCTCGCATAACCACTCTGCGCAGGTGTGCGTGGCGTGGGTCATCGGTGTTAATCAGCGATCCAAAGAACTCTAAAAACTCCTCCGGCAAATCGATAATCGACACAGACCCTCGACCCGAAGCGAAGGTCTCCGAATCCCTAGAAGCGGAAAGCACATCGCTATAGCGCATGACGGCATGATATGAGCCTGACTTAGTCTCCTCCGTGAGCAGCCACTCCGGTATTGGGAACCTAGCTACCGGACGACGCTGGCGCAAGCTGCGAAATGCACCCTCTCGCACCTGGTTGGGCAGTCGCCAAAACTCAAGATCCGATAGATCGATCTCATCGAGAGAAAGCTCTTCAATGGGCTGAAACCAACCGCCTAGGGACACGTTGCACCTCACCTCGTTAGACGCGTTCTCCAGCCCAGGCTAGTCCTGGATGGCCTAGTTGGGTTGGCGATCCTTTGAACGCAGATGTGACTAGCGAGCCACTGAAATGGCCAGGTGTTAATCCAGGTTAAGAGCCTTCGGCAAAACCTTGGTTAGCATCTACCTCGAAGCGGCCTCGAGCACATGTGCCAGCGTGGTTGCGACGCCGATAGCCGCAGGGAGATAGAGGGATTCGTCGGGACCATGTGCATTGCTGCCAGGCCCAAGTGCCCCAGTGGCGACAAAGTCCGCGTTTGGGAAGTGCTCACCCAAGGTAGCCATGAACGGAATCGAGCCACCCTCTCCACAAAAGGCAGCAGGCTCACCGAATCCTGACCTCGAACCCTCTTCTAGCGCACGGGCAAGCCAGGGACTTGGATCCTTAGCTACCCACCCTTGTGCCGGTGCTTCTGTATCGATCTCAACCCGGGCCCCGTAGGGAATTTGGTTAGATAGAAGTTCCACAAGACGATCCTGGGCGAGTTTGGCATCAACCGTCGGTGGAAGCCGAAGCGAGATTTTGCCGGTCGTAAAGGGGCGAAGAACGTTTCCTCCTCCAGCCACAGAAGGCACACCGTCAATTCCGATGAACGAGAGCGATGGACGCCACGTCTGGTTTAGCAACCTGTCAGCACCATCTCTCCCCATCAACCAGGTATCGCCAGCCATCGGGAACAACGCTGCCAATGGATCACCCAACTCGCGTGACAACTTCTCGGCCTGCTGGCTATGGAACGACGGGATGTCGGCCTGGAGAAAATCCGGCAAGATGGCGCCGGTCTCCTGATCCTCAATCCGCGAGAGCAAAGTGCGTAAGATACGCAATGACGACGGAACTACCCCTCCAGCTTCGCCTGAGTGTACTCCGTTCTCGAGCACGGTGACCTTCACCGAGACCACAAGATTGCCGCGCAGAGAGGATGTCACCCATAGTCGCTTAAAATCCAAGCCTCCCGCGTCGAGACAGACTACGAGACGGACCTCGCCGATGGTCGGCAGAAGCTGTTCGAGATGTGCGTCAAGGTCGGGACTCCCGCTCTCTTCACAAGCCTCGACGATAAGAACACAGTGTGGGTAGGCGACGCCTTGCCTGGCCAACTCCTCGATGACAGCAATAACGACAGGCGCGGCGTACCCGTCGTCCACCATCCCTCGTCCAAAGAGGTTATCTTGAACTAACTTGCTCTGGAATGGATCGAGTCCATCGGACCAGGCGTCAGTGGCCGGCTGTTTGTCTAGGTGCCCGTAGAGCAGCACAGCATCCCTCTGGGGATCCTCACTTGCAGGAATGTCAACTACCAGCAATGGGGTGCGTCCCTCGATGCGTTGAATGTAGCTGGTAAGGCCGGGAATGTTGCGCGCTCCGATCCAATCCTGATAGAGCGCCAAAGCGCGTTCAAGATGGCCGCTCAGTTCCCAGTCGCGATCGAATGCCGGAGACAGACAGGGGATGGATCCGTAGTCGACCAGCAGCGAAACGACATCGCCTCGAATTGCGGACTCAAGATTGGTGCGTAAAGACTCCATGACTAATGTACCCTACCGGTCTCCTAACTCTCAGCCAACCGTCTTTACATCGACGCTAGTTTTACACGACCGCTGGCCTGGCTTGAGGGCGAAAAGGCCGACCGTGGCCAGGAATGATCCAGTCAGGATCCAGACCAAGGACACGAAGCCGCGAACTCTTCAATTGATCCGCGCTCGGCGCATAAGGATCCTCCAACGGCCCATCCTCTGTCCACCATAAATGGGTATACACACAGAGTCCGTCGCTCGTCGATATCGCGACACTCACGTCCTCCCGGGTGTGCCCTGGGGTCTCGAGAAGCCGTACATTTGGCGAGATTCGATACCCTTCTCCGGGACGACTCGTCCACTCATCTCCTCGATAAATAGCATGATAATCATGCACATTTGCTCGCTCAAAGAGAGCAACATGAAAAGTATGGTCAAGATGATGATGGCTCAGGACCACCTCAGTCACCTTCTCTGGGCCAATCCCTATGCTCGCCATCGGTCCGAGTATTGTCTCTTTGGAGGGAACCATGCCCGGATCAACAATGATCACCTTGTCCTCTTCAAGCAGCAACAGGACCGTGCCTGTAACCCCAGGCTCGAGTGTGCCAACATGGACAATCAGACACAGGCACTGTTCACCCAAAACACCGAAACGTTGCAAACTTTCCTCCATCTAGCCCCTAGAGCTTCGTATTCCGTTGTGCAATCCCCGTCTGAGATCGTAACCAGTAGAAAAGTGAGATCCGTCGTCTTACGAAATCGAGACCGATTGACCACTTACACCGGCACAAATCACTGCTGGCAGTGACACCTGGGCCACCCTACGTTGTCCATCGGAAGTCCTGAGAGCTAACGGAGTCCTAGTGAACCTAAAGCACCTCGATACTCATCCATCGATCAACCACCTTCACCAACGACTGCATCATACCCGTGCGGTGTCATGCAGATAGACCAGACGGGCCAAGAACGCAAAGGCAGCGGTCCATAGCACGATGACGAGCCATCCCTCAAGTGTCCACGGGGATCCACCAAGGGAGACCGCACCAGCTCTGATTAACCAATAGGAGGGGATGAGTTCAAAGATCTTGTGGAGGAGGCCATCGCCTCCAATGTTGCCAAAGCCACCACCTATCAGAAGGAAGAGGGTGGAGACTCCACCGGTCACGGGTCCCATCGAGTCGGGTTTGAGGAGATGGCCAATCATAACACCGAGGATCGTGAACGGTAGGAGTCCGACAAGAAAGAGTGCCGTCATCACCAACCAGTTAATCGCGCTGAGGTGGACGCCAAATGCCAACCCGGCAATGTACAAGATGATCAGTGTCAGGCAGGCTACCATGTAGCCGGCCACGATCTTTGCCGCAAAGTAATACCACGTCGGCAACGGGGTGAGCCGCATCTGGCGTGTCCAACCCATCTGACGTTCGGCAGAGATCCTTGGCCCAATAGAGATCGCAGCGATCAATGCGCCAAAGCCCGCCATCGCGATCATGTAGTAGAGCGGGAACGGCACTCCACCGAGTTTCGCGTGTCGATCGGCCGAGGTGAAGGCGAGATAGAGGACAAGTGGAAACACGAACGAGAAGACGACAAACCTACGATTGCGAAGCGTACGGAGTAGCTCATAGCGGACGTAAATCAAACCCATCAGTTGCCATCCTCTCGTGTCAGCTCTACAAAGGCCTCCTCAAGGCTGCCACCCGTTACCTCGATATCGGTGAGCGTCCGATAGCTAGCTAGGAGTTGATACAACACCTGATCAGAGTTAGAGCAGGTCAAAATGACGCTGGGGCCATGACGCTCAGCATTGACGACACCATCAAACCCAAGGAGGTCTGACAGCTCAACGTCTGGAAGCGTCGCCCGAATGGTTCTAGATCCCACTCTGGCCTTGATCTGACCGGGGGTTCCGTCTGCGACGATCCGACCATTGGCCATGAGCACCACTCGATCCGCATAAGCATCAGCCTCCTCTAGATAATGGGTTGCAAACACTACCGTCTTTCGATCCTCGACGAGTTCACGCATGGCTCGCCAGAACTCTCTTCTTCCCTCGACATCTATCGCCGCCGTCGGCTCGTCAAGGACAAGGAGCTCTGGATCTCCAACGAGGGCGGCTGCAAACCGAACCCTCTGTGCCTGTCCACCCGAGAGTCCGGTGGTGAGCTGTCGTTGAAACTGATCACATCCGGTTCTCTTTAACACCTCGTCTACCGAAGCTGGATTCGGATAGAACGATGCCATAAGCTCGATGAGTTCGCGTACTCGCAAGTAGTTGAGTGGCGTGCCCGTCTGCAACATGCCGCCTACAAGGCCAGCTGCAATAGCCCTCGCAGGAGCCATACCAAAGAGCTCGACCTCCCCTCGATCGGGGTGGATGAGTCCAAGTGCGATGTCGAGTGTCGTCGTTTTACCGGCTCCATTGGGACCGAGCAGTGCTACGGTCTCACCGGGTTGAATCGATAGGTCGACACCTTTTACCGCTGCTACCGCCCCAAAAGCCTTGGTTATCTGACGCAGCCCAATTGCGGGCGACTCTTGCATCGTTTTCATGACACAAACTCTAGTCAACGAACTTGCTCAACGCCGATACAAGCTCATATGAATTAATGCTTAGATCCGTCATCGGGTGACGACCTTTTGGTGATCATCGACACCGCCGCATCATCATCGACCTCCAAAGACACCAAGAGCCCTCTTTGAGAGGGCTCTTGGTGTATCTCCTGAATCAGATGAGACTCAATCGGATAACGTAGATTCGATCTCTGCTGAGTTATTCACCGAGTCATCGACACCTTCTATTGGCTCAACCGCCTCGTAGTCAACTCCAGCATGAGCAGCCTGTTGTGCATGGAGATGCTCCATCGCGTGCTCGGCGTGGAGATGTTCCATAGCCTCCTCTGCATCGGTGGCATTGTACTTGCCACCGCGCAACCAGGATGCTCCAGCAGCGACCAGACACGCGATCGCCGCAAACGTGAAGGCCTCGGAAAGCCCATGGCCAAAGGCGGGCGAGATAAGACTCGGGAAGAATGCACGACCAATGAGATAGTGAGCATTCGCCGCCGGAAGCGCACCAAGAACCTTAGTTCCCAGCAACTTCGAAATCGGGTTATAACCCAAGAATGCCGCGAATAGCGTACTCACTGGAGGAAGTGCGGCAACCTGCTTGGCCACGGCCACAGGAACGTGTTGTTTGGTGAGACCGGACAAGAGTGCACTCGAAAGGTGGGCCCTCAATCCAAAGATCATGAGACTAAAGAAGACACCGATCGACAGCACCATCGCCGAGTTCATAAAGGTTGCACTCATGCCAGAACCAACGCCACGCTGGCTCGCCGGCAAGCTGTTCATGATCGCAGCCCGGTTCGGCGACGCGAACAGCCCCATTGCCAACCCGTTGATCGCCAGAAGTGCGGCGAAATCGACGTACGAGAAGTCAACAGGCAAGAAGATCAGACCAATGAACGATGCCGCCGCTA
>DAHXNM010000013.1 GCA_027365375.1 Ferrimicrobium sp.
AGCCGCGTGGTTATCCTATCTGGTATGAGCTCTCAAGTCAGAGGCCATGATCCGTAGATAATAAAAAAGGAACGTCGCTAAGTTAAGAGAGGATTTCGCAATTTGCAACCTTGCCTTTGGGCAGGTCACACCAGTTTCGCAGTCGACCCTCCTCCTTGGGCGAGACACCGAGGTGGACCGCTAATTCTGGCGAGGAGTAGTCGGGATGATTGAGTCGCCAGCCACCTGGCTAGATGCCGACTCCTTGAAGCTCCATCTCTGAGAGTATCGAGGATGTGGCTGTTCTAAGATGGATTGCGTGGGTGGACTCGCAGAGAGAGGTTCAAAATATGGGTTGGCGTGATGAGGACAGACATCTCGGCGAGGTGGTGGTTAGCCAAGAGCGGATCGCAGAGCGAGTCGCAGAGCTTGGTAAGACTATTACCGAGGACTACCAGGGACTCTCTCCTCTCCTGATTGGAGTGCTCAAGGGTGCCTTTGTGTTCATGACCGACCTTGCAAGGGAGATTGACCTCCCGGTCAGTGTCGATTTCATGGCGGTCTCGTCCTATGGAGATGCGACCAAGACCTCAGGTGTGGTGAGGATCATAAAGGATCTTGATATCGATCTTGTGGATCGAGACGTCATCTTGGTCGAGGACATCATTGAAAGTGGCCTCACCCTTCGCTATCTGCTCCATAACCTGCGTTCGCGTAACCCCAGAACATTGAAGGTGTGCACGTTGCTGCTAAAGGAGGGCGAGCAACGGGAGTTGGTGACGCCAGACTATGTTGGATTCTCGATCCCCCGTGAGTTCGTCGTCGGTTATGGCCTCGATGTTGCCGAGACGTATCGGAATCTCTCCTACATAGCAAAGTATCGCGAGACGCTCTAGTGACGAGTCGAGATGAAGCGGTAACCGCGGTCCATACCGTGCTCACCTATCTTGGAGAACGCAATGGTACTCGCTTTGGAGACGAGGTCTACTCCCGTACCCCGGATCGCTGGATCACTTTCCTGGAGGAGGTGACACGGGGAATCGGAGAGCCTGAACCATCCCCGGTACGCTTTGAGTTGGAGCGGGGTGGCCTGGTCAGCCTAGGTGAAGTAGCCTTCTACTCCTTGTGTGAGCATCACCTGCTGCCTTTCTTTGGTGTAGTGAGCATCGACTACCAGCCTACGGACTACGTGGTGGGGCTTTCGGCGCTTGTGCACGTGATCGAGCGTCACGCCCGTCGTCTGCAGCTGCAAGAACGTATGACACGTGATATAGCTGATGACGTTGCCGCTATCACTGGAGCCAAGGACGTGAGCGTATGTGTGGTTGCAGAGCATATGTGTATGTCGATGCGAGGGGTGGCCAAACCTGGTGCTCAGGTGACTACTCGGGTTGTCCTTTCGGACTCTGAACTGAGTAATCCGTGATGAGCGAGGCGATCGATCCCGATCAGACAACGCGACCGGTGGTCATGGGCATTCTCAATGTGACACCGGATTCATTTTCTGATGGTGGGCGCTATGTGGACACTCAAGACGCTATCCGTCACGGGCGCGAGCTCTTTGCCCAAGGTGCCGGCATCGTAGATGTTGGTGGCGAGTCGACCAGACCGGGAGCGCAAGAGGTGTCTGAGGTTGAAGAGCTACGCCGTATCCTACCCGTAGTAGAGGCGCTGGCCGAGGATGGCGTGGTTTCGATCGATACCCGTAAGGAGCGTGTCGCTAAGATAGCGCTTCAAGCCGGTGCGACCATCGTCAACGATGTGAGTGCGACGCTCGGCGCGACTGCGGCCGAGTTCGGAGCTGGATGGGTGGCTATGCACGCTCAAGGTGTTCCAGAGACGATGCAGCAGTCGCCTCACTACGCCGATGTCGTTGAAGAGGTCCATAGTTTTCTCCAAGACTGCCGTGTCAAGGCAGAGAGATTTGGGGTTCGGGAACTCTATCTTGATCCGGGTATTGGCTTTGGCAAGACGGTCGATCATAACCTAGCCCTAATCCGCAACCTCTCTCGCTTTCTCGATCTCGGCACCCCAATTCTGGTGGGCGTCTCCCGTAAATCGTTTCTGGCTCGTCTTACGCGGCTTAGACAGACGGCTAAGCCGATGGAGCGCGAGGAGGAGAGCCTTGCTGCGAATATCTGGGCCCTGGCTCACGGCGCCTCGGTGGTACGTGTGCACGAGGTCTCTCCGGTGATTGAGTATCTTCGACTCGTCGAGGCGATGAGGATGGCGAGGAGATTTGAGTGAATGATGTAATCGAGATAGCGCGCATAGAACTCATGACTCACGTTGGGCTGACTGAGGCTGAGCGATCGGCCCCTCAGCCGGTCGTTATCGGTATCCGGCTGACTCTTAACATTGAGCGCGGTCAACGAGATGATCTAGGAGTGACTTTTGACTATGCGGTGATCGATCGCGTGATCCCGGCGGCGCTGATGCCCGCCCCCAAGTTGCTCGAGACGCTGGCTGAAAGGATCATCGACGGCATCGTTCGCGATGCCGACTGCACCCGGGTTGATGCAATCGAGGTCTCGGTGACAAAGTGCAAACCTCCGCTCGAGTTGATATGCGATGGGGTGACCGTGACGCTGGCGACCCAACTCCGTGATGATAGCGCGGTGGCGCAGGGGTGAAGGTATATCTCGGGCTGGGGGCAAATCTTGTCGAGCCTCAGCGCCAGATGGAGGGTGCACTCGAGCTGTTGGGGGGACAGTCAGTAGTCTCATCCCTCTATCGAACCGCTCCAGTCGGGGGGCCACCGAATCAGCCGGACTATTTCAACGCTGTGATCTCCCTTCTCTGGTATCGATCGCCATTCGCCTTGCTTGCGTTGATCCATCGCATCGAGGCTGCTTTTGGGCGCGAACGGGTGGTGCGCTTTGGTCCGCGTACTCTAGACATCGATATTCTGGCCATTCGTGGTTTGTCGATTAAAAGTGCCGAGCTTATTCTTCCTCACCCCCGGGCAGCTGAGCGCGCTTTTGTCCTTGTTCCACTCGCCGAAGTTGACGCTGACTTAGCGATGCAATTTGGCTATGTCGGCGGTTGCCCGGATGAGGTGGTCAAGGTTGCCGAGTTTGATCCGGTCGTTAGTCGTTGGGCATGAGCTAGATGCTTAGCAATAGAAAGTTACAGTCGACCAAGGCTTGCTGATGCCGAACTATGCAAGAAGGAGAGATTGTGGGAGAACTGCTGCTCGCGGTTGATATTGGGAACACGGACACGGTATTTGGGTTTTATGAGTTGAACCGCCCTGAGGCAGGTCGTCGTGCCGAAGATGGACTCCTCGAGCACCTCCGATTGGCGACGAGAGTCGATCGGACCTCGGATGAGATCTATCTGCTCCTGCGTCAGTTTGTAGATGTTTGCGGATTGTCATTGTCCGAACACATGGCCGGCGTCATCATCTCCTCCTCCTCACCCAGTGCAACCCAGGCAATGATCGATCTGTCCCGGCGTTGGTTAAGGATTGAGCCATTGGTTCTTGGTCGTGGGCTTGACCTTGGCCTACGGGTACTCTACGACAACCCGAACGAGGTTGGACCGGATCGCCTTGCCGATGCTGTTGGTGCTCATGACCTCTATCGGGGCCCGTCAATCATCGTCGACCTTGGTACGGCGACCACATTCGATGTGATCACCGCCGACGGAGACTATCTTGGCGGTGCGATCTGTCCTGGGGTGATCGTCTCGTTGGATGCACTGGTGTCACGGGCGGCGGCGTTGCGAAAAGTTGAACTGGTATCGCCGCGATCGGTGATCGGCAAGACTACGGTAGAGTCGATCCAAGCCGGCGTACTCTATGGCGTCAGAGGTCAGGTGGCCCAGATCGTCACCGACACCGAGGAGGTGATCGGGGCGGCGACCGTGATCGGGACGGGTGGTCTTGCAGAGCTTTTGGCACCCTTCATACCCGTCATTACCGAGGTCGAGCCATGGCTGACGCTTCATGGTCTTAGACTCACGTGGGAGCGGAACCGTCATCTGGCGACTCGGATTAGCGAAGGAGGGGCGCTCGATGGAGCATGAGACCGAGACGTTTTCTGATGAGGCTATACCTTACGAGGTTGTCGGGGTTGAACCTATTGGTTCGATGGTCGAGTCCTTTGGAGACCTGCCGGCGGATACGAGAAGTGGGCGAGTAGTGACCGTCGCCGGGCGGCTGATGCGCTTTCGTCGACAGGGGAGGCTGGCCTTTGGCGATCTGGTTGACTCAAGTGGGAAAATTCAACTGCTGTTAAGGCGTGAGACGGTAACTGACTTCGATCGTTTTGTGCATCAACGCGTGCTTGGTGATTGGATCAGCGTGAACGGTGAGGTAATGACCTCGAGGAGCGGCGAGTTGTCGATAGAGGTTGCCTCCTGGCAACTTCTG
>DAHXNM010000031.1 GCA_027365375.1 Ferrimicrobium sp.
GGGCGGTGACCGCCACTATCAGGACTGGGTGTGGCGCTTCTCATTTATTTTAGCGCCAGCTTGCTTTGTGCTGTGGCCTGACTAGGTAGCTAGGACGGTTGCGAGTTAGAGTAGGTAGCAGGTAGATGCGTCGCTAGGGGCCATTCGTTGGATCTGTGGTTTGATCGCTTGTTGTGAAGAGGAGTGAATATGGCGATGAGTGTGGAAGAAGAAAGAGTCGTTGCTAGCGTACCCATGGGTCTTCTGATTGGTGGCGAGTGGCGTCACGCTCGCTCCGGTAACGAGCTGAGAGTTGAGGACCCAGCGACAGGCGATGCCATCGCTATGGTAGCCGACGGAGGTCCAGAGGATGCGATGGATGCCTTGGAGGCGGCATCGCGAGCGCAAGCGAGTTGGGCTGCGACAGCGCCACGTTTTCGTGCGGAGATTCTTCGCTCTGCCTTTGAGTTGATCATGGCCAGGCAGGACGATCTTGCACTCTTGATGACTTTGGAGATGGGTAAGCCTGTCGCGGAGTCCAAGGGTGAGGTCGCTTATGCTGCTGAGTTCTTTCGCTGGTTCTCTGAGGAGGCCGTTCGGATGAGAGGGGAGTACTACCGCTCTCCTGATGGCATGACCAAGGTGCTGACCTCTCGGTCACCAGTCGGGCCATGTTACCTGATTACTCCTTGGAACTTTCCGCTTGCGATGGGCACCAGAAAGATTGGACCCGCTCTTGCTGCTGGGTGCACCGTTATACTCAAGCCTGCCGAGCAGACGCCTCTGTGCTCGCTGGCCCTAGGAGCGATTCTGCTTGAGGCTGGATTGCCAGCGGGCGTGCTCAACATTGTCAACACATCTGAACCTGGAGGCGTTACAGATCGCCTGATTGACGATACTCGGCTAAGGAAACTTTCGTTTACCGGTTCGACTGAGGTTGGCAAGATGTTGATGCGTAATGCTTCTAACAATCTACTTCGACTCTCCATGGAGCTTGGTGGCAATGCGCCATTAATAGTCTTTTCCGACGCAGACCTTGAGAAGGCGATCCCAGGGGCGATTTTCGCGAAGATGCGCAATGGTGGCGAGGCATGCACGAGCGCAAACCGCATCCTGGTGCACAAGGACCTTGCCGAATCCTTCTCGGAACGCCTCGCTGATGAGCTGTCGAAGATGAAGGTTGCTCGAGGAACGGTAGCTGGGGCGCAAGTTGGACCGCTCATAGATCAGGATGCGCTGGCGAAGGTCTCCGGTTTGTTGGAGGAGGCGACTGCAGCCGGGGGGCGTCTTCTTACCGGTGGTGATCGAGTTGGTGACAAGGGTTATTTTTATGCCCCTACGGTTATCACCGGAGTCCCCAGAGGGGCGAGGATATTCCGGGAGGAGATATTTGGTCCAGTTGCGCCGATCTATACCTTTGACGATGACGACGAGGCGTATGCGTTAGCCAATGACACTAATTACGGTCTTGTCTCTTATATCTTTACTGAGTCATTCAAGCGGGTCCATCAGGCTATCGACGCACTTCAATCGGGCATGGTGGGTGTGAATCAGGGTCTGGTCTCCAATGCTGCAGCTCCTTTTGGTGGCGTCAAGCACTCTGGATTTGGCAGAGAAGGTGGCTTCGAGGGCATTCAGGAGTACCTAGACGTAAAGTATGCCGCCCTGAATCTCAGTTAGCGCATGTGCACCGAGAACTGATCTAGATTTGTCTCGCACTGGTGACCAAGAGCGGACTTAGTCCTTGCCCATCTAGGCAACGAGGCTGTCGCAATAGCCACCTGCTGGACCTATTGAAGGCTCTGCCAGTCAGTCTTGAAGGCCGTATGAAGATGGCAACGGTGAACCACAGGTCCGGAGTCGGCTGTGGGTGGAAACGAGTTCCGGTCGGAGTCGATTAGGCCATTCCTACTGTATGGGCGACGCTGTGTGTTCTAGGATAAAGGTTTGAGGTTTCCAGGGTCGCCGGGATTAATGCAGGTGGTCGTAGGGTTGTCTTTGGTATCGAATAAGGGAGGTTATGTTGTTTCCGTATGAGTTAGAGATGGAGCGTTTGGATGGCTCGAAGGAGTCACTAGGGGATCGCAGGGGTGATGTTCTGTTGGTGGTCAACGTCGCTTCGCAGTGCGGTCTAACTCCGCAGTACGAAGGTCTAGTTGCACTTCACCACAAGTATCAGGATCAAGGTTTTACGGTCTTGGGTTTCCCCTGCAATCAGTTTGGTGAACAGGAGCCTGGATCCTCAGAGGAGATAGCGACCTTCTGCTCAACTACCTACGGTGTTGACTTCCCAATGTTCGCCAAGATCGAGGTGAATGGCGAGAATCGTCATCCGCTATATCAGCTCCTTACTGGTGTTAAAGACGGAGAGAACGCTGCCGGCGATATCCAGTGGAACTTTGAGAAGTTTGTCGTATCGCGTGATGGAGCAGAGATCCGTCGTTTCCGACCAATGGTTACGCCAGATGACCCAGAGCTTGTAGGCGCCATCGAGGAGCTGTTGGCTAAGTAGCCTTGCTTGCTCTGGTGGCCGAGTTCCACTAGAGGTTGTTGATCTGTGCCTTAGAGCCACGGCCGATCTGCTGCTGTGGGTCACGGGCACAGGCTACGACGGTAATTTGGTGCTCCAGTGCTGCGGAAGGTTATATCCTTCCGCAGGCCGAAGATCGGCAGGGTAGACATCTACCTATCGCGCAATCGAGTTGTGTGTGAATTCTAGAGGTCGATTGGCCATCTGCTAGTTCAGACCGGGTTTTGATAGTCTTGGCGTGCTCGATTCTCGACTTTATTCTCTTTGTCGTGCCGAGCTGTAGATGTTTGGATCGATGTGCTGCAATGCGTTAGCTTGTTCCAAACTTGAGCTTGTTATAGCGGTGATTGTTTGGGTTTTTGGCGGTTTGCTTAGCTAGTGAAGTGAGCCAGGAGCACGGAGACTCCTGGTCACCATCTGAGGTTCAAGCGGCGAGTCACGCAACAACATACGAACTCCGCGCAGATAGAGCCCCTTGGTGGTGAGGGAGATCGGATCGAGCAGCATCGCATTGATCGTGTATAGCTGGTCAGCAATGCCGACGAGAGTCTTGGTGAGTGCGATCAGAGGAGTGCGATCTATTACAGGTAGTTTTGCGTAACCGTTTGTGATGGTAATCCCTGGAATTGAAGTGATGAACTCTTCGATATCCTGATTCGTCTGCGGTAACGCTCGTAGCGATGTGGCCCCAAAGAGATCGAAGGCTACGCCAGATAGACTGCCGCGCAGGAAGGGTCCATAACGGCTGTCGTGGATGAGCTCAATCCGCAGCAGTACCGTTCGGCCCTCGAGTTCCTCCCTGCGAGCACCGTTTGGTGCCGTCAATGGCAGTCCAAGTGCAATAGCGATATCTCGAGCCTGACGCCCCTCCACCAGCCGTTGTCCTGAATCAATAGTGTTGGTGAGTTCGTTTGGAATCACTATTGGTTCGATCTCGAGCGGCTCTCCGCTTGGACGGCTCCTCCAACGAGCGTATTCGGCCATTCGTCCGAGGGCGATTGCGGCGCTCTCCGGAAAGGAGTACGAGGGAATCTTCTGGCCATGGCTAGAGAGTGCCGCTGGGACACCCGGTAGCGCTAGAAAGTTCGCGAGGACGGGTTTGCTGTTTTGGTTGGATGCCGCACTGGCGATTGCCTCAGCGACACCGGCTGCAGAGTTTATCGCAGGGTTGGGGTAGCCACTCAGACCGCGCTCCGTTGGGGGTGCAAGCGTTCGTGGATCACTCGTCGAACCCACCACTGTGGGAATGTAGCAGACAATGGCTGCATCTACCGCTTCGTCGGCCAGAATTGCAGCTACCTGGTCGCCCCATTGCGCTGGTGTTGCAGAGGGATCTAGCTCGATTGGGTTGTTGGTACCGACGATTGCTTCAGAACTAGTAAGGGTGGCAAGCTCTAGCCCGGCTGGTGTCAGTGCGTCGGCGACCAGTGGTCCAGTGCCGCCGGTATTGGTCAAGATCGCCACTCGGTTTCCGTTGGGTAACGGTTGATCCAGGAACGCCCTTGTCAACTGAATCTGCTGTTCAAGCGTGTCTAGCCGGATTACACCGGTCTGGCGCATGAGCGCTTCGACGGCACCGTCGTAGTCCAGCTCTCCGAAGGCCAGCGATGCCGGAGCATCTCTGCGTCGACGGGACTTTACTGCTAGTACAGGCTTAGTGAGAGAGACCCTGCGCGCGATTCTTGCAAAGCTGCGAGGATTCCCGAAACCCTCCATGTAAAGGAGGACTATATCGGTCATCGGGTCGTCCTCCCAAAATGCGAGTAAGTCGTTGCCCGAGATGTCAGCCTTGTTGCCAGAGCTCACAA
>DAHXNM010000032.1 GCA_027365375.1 Ferrimicrobium sp.
CAGGCGGAGTTGATGTCGAGTTCCATGGCGTTGACGGCACCGGCGCGTTGGAGTAGGCGGGCTAGTGAAGCGACCGAGAGACCGGGCCCACTCACATATACGATGGCACCATTAGATGTAACGCCAACACCTGATCGCCACACGAGCACTTGATTGCCGACGGTAGCCCCCCATACCTGGTAGCTCGAAGAGTAGACGGCGGGGTTGATGCGACCAGACTGCACGATCGGAATCAGATTTTGCCTGACGACCTTGATCGACGAAGGGACATGCTGACCTTGGGTCCAACGCTCTACTGTCGCCACCCCTTGTGAGTTCACGACGAATGATGCAGCGCCGTTCTTGAGTGGTACCGCCATCCTTCCGTAGGCGTAGTAGCCTCCCTTGGCATCACTCATGCGAAAGCCGGAGTTGAACGCTGCGACGAGATTGCTGGCTTGACTCC
Source organism: Ferrimicrobium sp. (assembly GCA_027365375.1). Lineage (GTDB taxonomy): Bacteria > Actinomycetota > Acidimicrobiia > Acidimicrobiales > Acidimicrobiaceae > Ferrimicrobium. The sequence continues at coordinate 446 of DAHXNM010000032.1, forward strand.
CCTGAATCGGAGCCACGTAGGGCCAAGTTCCGCCGCCAGGTGGTTCTTGGGCGCCAGCATATTGAAGGAAACTCACCAGGCGGGGGTCGAGCCAGGCGACACCGGCCACCAGCGAGGTGTGAACCTTGTCAGGGCGCATCAAGGTCACGTAGAGGGCTGGTGATCCGTTGACTAGTGGACCCTCAGCCGTCCACTGCCCTTCATGGGGAAGCGGTGGACTTGCGATTGGAGTGATTGACTTTGGTTTGGGAAGAATATTCGAGGTGATGGAGGTGTGGCTTTGGCGGACGCTAGCGGTTGGCTTAAGTGCGCCCTTGGGGGGCGCACCGCCTACAGCAGGTTGGTTAGCACTATACCAGATGTTCTCGGCGGTCTGAACAATGCTTGCTCCACCATTACCGCGAACCCACTCGACGAACTTTATTGGCAGGCTCGCCGAGCCGGATGTGCTGAGGGCGCCGATCACACCGAGAGTCCCATAGCCTCCAACCACTACGATGCCAACTGCGAAGACAGCTCGTACACGACGATATGCGAGCGAGTGGTGCTTCTTTGGCTTCTGCGATGATTCTAGCGTAAGTCGTGTCAAACCTTTTCCTTCATGGGTAATGCTCCGTTTGCCGCATCCGACAGTACCTGGTCTTGGGTCAAGACCGGTAGCTGTATGCGAAAGTAAGCTCCCCCTAGCTCGGATGTTCCAATGGCCACTGTTCCTTCCAGAAGCTCAACCAAGCTGCGTACGATCGGAAGCCCTAGGCCGGATCCGCCTTGCAGTCGACTTCGTGCCGGGTCCAGTCTAGTAAAACGCTCGAAGACTGCATCTCTTCGTTCGACAGGAATGCCCGGTCCATCATCGGCTACGGTAAAGGTTGCCAGATGTCCATTGGAGGAGGCGGACACTGCTACGGTAGTTTTGGCGTATCGAACTGCATTCTCGATGAGGTTGCGTATGATGCTTCTGATCTGTTCTGGATCTCCCATAAGTCGTACTGCGCTCACTCGGGACATATCGATGTTGATGCCGGGATGTGTGCGTCTAATCCGGTGAATCTCCTCGCGGCAGAGTTCATCAAGGTCGACGGTAACCTGGACCGCCTGTACTCGAGCCTCGGCCTTGGCGAGCGTGAGAAGGTCCTCGATTAGGCGCTGCATCCTTTCACTCTCCCTGAGCGCAACATTGGCCGTCTGATGCCAGTCGGTCAACTCGCTATGGAGCAGCCCTACCTCAAGTGATGCGCGGAGGGCAGACAGCGGACTTTTCAATTCGTGTGAAGCGTCTGCGATGAACTGTTTCTGCTGTTCAGACGAGGCATCGAGTCGAGCTAACATCGAGTTCATGGTCGCTGCTAGCCGTGCGATCTCGTCTTCACCGTCTGGTTGAAAGACTCGATTAGATAGATTCATAGCGGTGATCTCCTCTACGTCGCGACGGATTTGATCGACTGGGGCGAGAGCTCTGCGACTTAGAATCCACGTCGAGATAGCCACCACCGCCAAGATGATGGGGTAGATGATGAGGAACTCACGATTTAGCGCTGACACCGACGCGTCCACAGAGGAGAGTGACGCGATGGTATAGACATCGAAGGTCGTAGATTTGCCGGTGGAACCGGTCGTCAGGTGACTTGCATTGCTGGACTTAGCGCGGGATAGCACTCCCACGAGGAAGGTGGGAACCTGGACCCGGTCGGCGACAAACACAGTGTGAAGATCGACGTTACCGTTGATCGCCAGACGATTAGCGCGGACAGAGTCTTCGGTTTGAACAATACCTCGTGATGGGACGTATTTAGGAAGGCGAAGAGCCTTGGCTCCCTTAAGGTTGGGTGAATATGCGACGACTGCACCGTTGCTCGTTACCACCTGAGCAGCGAGGTCACCCCGGGGAATGGGCAGCGGATTGGGAAGATGTCCGTCGCGCACTAAGAGCACGATGTCATCAGCTTCATTCTTTGCGGTATTCACGACGTTACGAGTCAAAGCAGCCCTGAGTGTGATGGCGACCCCGATAAACGCAGCCATGAGCACTAGACCGACCACCACCGTAGCGGCTATTGTGGTACGTTTTCGAACAGATGCTAGTTGTCGCCCGACCCACCGCAGCGGAGGAAAGCCGGTTTTGGATACGTGATCCAACTTCTCCATAGAGGAGAGTCTCACTGTGGTACTGCTCCTGCATGGGTATTAGGCAGTCGCTGCAGCCTCTTCGCAGCCAATGGCTGTCGCACCACCGTCCTCCTCAAGGAGGTAACCAACCCCTCGCACGGTACGTATCGACTTGGTCCCAAAAGGCGCATCGATCTTCTTGCGCAAGTAGCCAATGTACACCTCGACAATGTTTGAGTCTCCCTCAAAATCGTAGTCCCAAACGTGCTCGATGATCTCCCGCTTGTTAAGCACTTTTCCTTTAGAGCGCATTAGCAACTCGAGGAAGGAGAACTCTCGGGTGGTTAGGTCTACTGTGGTATCACCTCGCATGACCGAGTGACTCGATGGATCTAACTTCAAGTCACCGGCTATTAGAACAGGTGGGCGGCTATCGACGTTGCGGCGAAGCAGTGCCCGAATACGTGCGACGAGTACTGTGAATGAGAATGGCTTTTTTAAGAAGTCATCCGCGCCCGTATCGAGAGCTTCGGCTTCGTCGAGTTCCCCATCTTTGGCGGTCAGCATCAGGATTGGTGTCCAGATCTCTTCACTTCGAAGGGTGGCTGTGAACTTGAAACCGTTCATTCCGGGCAGCATGATATCGAGGACAATGCAGTCATATGGCGCACTTCTGGCCAGTTTGATACCGTCTAGACCATTGAGACAGGTGTCTACAGCGAAACCTTCCGCGACTAGCCCACGTTTCAGGGTGTCTACCAGGTTCTCTTCATCATCTACTACCAAGATCCGCATGCGACTCTCCTTTCGCGATAGTCATGCTAACCGTGCATGTACAGGACAAGCTAGGAGAATCCCGAAGAATTGCTGAGAGGCCGCTCGTCACGAACTCGTGGTAGGAGTTGGCCAGAGTTCTCGCTCCAACCATCCAAGGATGAGCGCATACGGGCGTGGGTCGTTTTGCAAGCGGTATGACGTAGCGTATACGCGATGGACTTCGGGGTGATAGCTCTGAATCAGACCGTCGATGTCTAAGTTATCCTCTCTTGGGCGGTCGCCGGGTGTAACCAACATCCATCGAGCAACCTCTGTCGCGGTGGGAAGAGGGTACTCAGCCACGGGAAAGTGTGATGATGGATCTAGGCGTGCACCGGTGCTGGCGATCTCCTCGGTATTGAGTTGGTCGACCAGAGGATCGACTGTCACCACTCCAACGACGGGATCAACATCCCCGCAGGCGAGCATCGCGTACCCAACGAGGCCAAACCCGATCAAAACCAATGGCCGGGGCGCCAGGAAGGTGATCACGGTCCTAAGGTCCGAGAGTAGTGTCGTGGTCCCAAGCATTCCGTCTGATTCGCCAAGGCCATGAGGGTTCAGGCCAACCACTTCTGTATGGCAATAGAAGCTCAGGCGTTCGGCGGCTTCCTGTAGCACTCGATCGCTACTGCCGCCCAGCCCTGTATCTGCGATTCCGGGACAATACAGGATTGTTGGTCTTCCAGGGGTGGCACTCTCCTTAACGGTCGCGATAAAAAGTTGCAAGCCTGCTGGTTCGCACCATAACTGATCTACTGGCACGGCACCTCCCTCTCTAGACTGTAGCCGTGCAAGCTTTACCATCGGGATTGTTGGGCCTCTTGAGAGAGGAGACTCGCTGAGCATGATGTCACACACGAGTGCCAAGCGCGATGTGTTGGTGGTTGCGAACCTGGGTTTAGGCGAGAAGTTCCTCGATCACGGGGTCCTGTATCAACGTGGTTTGAGCGAGACTTTCGGTGACGTTGTGCTTGTGAGCTCTGAGGAGCTTATGAGCAGGGTCGATCGGGTGGATCGTAGCCATCAACTGATCCTGTTTCTCGACAAAGACGTAGCTCTAGCTGAGTTGCTAGAACTCCAGGGAGCAGTTGTGATCAACAGCTCTAAGGCTATAGAGATCTGTGACGACAAGCGTCGCACATATGCCCACCTTGCTGCTGCCGGACTGCGCATTCCAAGAACAATTATGTTGCCTCCCGTCTATCCAAAACAGCAGATAGCGTCCCGGTTGGTGATGTCGATGATCGACGAGATTGGACTACCTATCGTTATCAAGGAGGCCAAGGGATCATTCGGGGCGCAGGTCTATCTCGCTAATACCGCTGAAGATGTCTTTGCGATCGTTGATGCCCTGGCGGATCGTCATCTGCTCGCCCAGGAGTTTGTGGCGAGCTCGCGAGGGCGTGACCTGCGTCTACAGGTGGTCAATGGGGTCTGTATCGCCGCGATAGCTCGCCAACATCCGGATGATTTTCGCGCCAACCTATCTGCTGGTGGTGTAGGGTTTCCGTATCACCCGTCGGAGGCTGAGCGCAGGCTTGCTGAGGCAAGTGCTAGTGCCGTTGGGGGTTTTAATGTGGGAGTTGACCTCCTCTTTGACCAGGAGAACCAGGGTTCGATCGTGTGCGAGGTGAACTCCAATGCCCATATTTGGAGGTTATCGGCGATCTCTGGCATTGACGTGACTCGCCATGTCGGGCAGGCACTTGGCCGATGGCTCCAACAGTAGCGATCTATTACGATCGCGACCAGCTTCGCTCCAATTCGTTCTTTCTCGATGCTCTAGTTTCGGCTGGCCGATCGTTGGGAGCCCGGGTCATTCCTGTGGTTGGCCCTGAGGAGCTTGGGAGCCTTCGATTGGATGATCTCGATGCGATTCTTGTTCGTTCGCGTTCGTTGCGCCAACGTATCTGGATCGCCACGCGCGTCTCTCATGTTGTCAATAGCCCACTGTTAGCGCTGTTAGGGAACGACAAAGTTGCTCAGTACCTCTGGTGCAAGAAGTACGGATTCGCAACGCCGGAGTTGTATATGGTGGGTGCCACGCCATCCCCTCTCTGGGTATCCAAGCCAAGGTTTGGTCATGGGGGTCATGGGGTTCGGATGGTTGAGGGGCGACAGTGGCAGCAGGGGAGTTCCGTGATGGTTGCCCAGGAGTTTGTCGTGGGCGCGAACCGCGACCATCGCCACTATGTTGTTGGCACTACTGTAGTGGCGACGGTGGAGCGAAAAGCGATGGTCGATTTCCGTTCGAATCTCTCGCACGGTGCCCTCGTCAGTACTGCCATTCCAACCGAAAAGGAACGTAACCTCGTTCGAGCGGTGGTCGAGCGGTTGGGAGCCGGCTACTACGGTGTTGATATCGTCTCTGGAGCCGAAGGCCCGATGGTGATGGAGATCGAGGACCTGGTGGGGGCTAGGTCGCTCTACCGGCTTGGGATCACCAATCATGCGGACTGGGTAATGAAGTGGCTCTGTGAAACCTATGGGGCGTGAGTAGAACTATTTGGCGATAGTGGTGCACTAACCTTGATCTTGATAGTCAGCCAGAAACTCATCAAAGGCTTGAAGAGCGCGCGGACCGTATACGGTGCCGGGTCCCCCGCTAAGGAGGATAGTCACCCCAAGAGCCTCGGCTATTGCCTGTCGAGTGACCCCTGCTCGCGCTGCCCCGCGTGCATGCGAGCTGATACAGCCGTCACATTTTAGGGCGACAGCAACTGCAAGCGCAATGAGTTCTTTGGTGCCCGTTGTGAGCTCACCGCCAGCCATGGCCGCATGGTGCATACTCCCGTAGGACTTTAGCACCTCTGGGATCATCGCCCTCAGCTCCTTTGCCGGCTGGCGGAGATCTTCTTGGACCTGGTGCCAGGGTTGGTGTTGATCGTCGTGCATGAGTGTGGGTTATACCACGTGATTGCTTCGGGTGAGACTTCGCTTGATCGGGCGAAACCGTAACCATTGCAGCCCATATCCCAAGTTGATCACGACCAAGATCGCGGCGATGAGGATCAGCAGAGGAACGATCCAAGCCATAAAGAAACTTAACACAGCTAGCAATGCGACCGGGATCAACCCGAAGGAGTCGATCCGACGAATGCGACGGTCCCATCGTGGTCCCACGAACGGAGTACGCGTCCGTTCGAACGTTGCCTCATAGATCTGTGAAATCTTGCGAGCCTTGGCAAGAAGCATGAGACGAACCTCATACTCGTCGAAATCCAGATCTCCAGATCGGAAACGCTGAAGCAGCAGGGCGCGAGCACGTTCGCGATCCTCCGCTGTGGCCAAAAGCTCACTGTTCTTGTCTGAGGCGTTCTCTCGATCCATATTCTTCATTCCACCACTCAGGCATCCGTTTACCTGTTTTCATCCTACTCGTTTGGATGACACAACATGATACACCGTTAAGGCTCAATGCTTAATTTACGATCCCGAGGAGATGAGCGAGTTTTCGTCGCTGAGCAGGACCATTGCCGAAGAGAATCTGGTCTGCTTTTGAGCGTTTGAAGTACAGATGAGCGTCATGTTCCCAGGTGAATCCTATGCCGCCATGAACCTGGATTGACGCTGCTGCGACGCGAAAGTAGGCATCACCACAGGTTGACTTCGCAGTAGCGGCAGCAATCGCCTGGTCATCGCTACCATCAGAGATGGTGAACGCGGCGTAGAGGGCTGTTGATTTTGCGGATTCAACATCAACGAGCATATCGGCGAGCCGATGTTTGATTGCCTGAAAACTACCGATTGGACGGCCAAATTGGTGACGATCCTTTGCGTACTCCACTGACATCTCGAGAACACGCTCAGCCCCACCAATCATGTCCTGCGCAATCCCGGCACTTGCGATGGTATCAAACCGCTCAGCTATCTGTTGGAGTTGAGCGTGATCAAGGATAACTGTGGCTGGTGATGAGTCGAGTCGAACATGTGCCATCGGCCTAGTTTGGTCAAGCGTTACCTCAGCTGTGATGGTAACTCCTGGTGCATCGGCCCTAACCAGAGCGAGGACGGTGCCACCATCTCCGTCAAGCACTACGAGTAGGTGGGTAGCTTGAGTTCCATCGAGTGCGAAGCGACTCTCAGCCGTGGCCCTTGCATCTGACCGCGTCCCGCACGGCTTTAACGGGTTATCTATCGATCCGCACACGAGGCTAAGGATGACGTCGCCAGTATTAATTCCTGCAAGCACCTCTGCGATGATTGGATCGTTAGCGTCCGCATTAGAGAGCAGGCTCACGCCGAGGATTGAGGTAACAAAGAACGGCAGAGGAGCCACTGAGCGGCCTATCTCTTGGAGAACACACGCAGCTTCGATGAACCCCAGCTCTAGTCCTCCAGCAGACTCTGGGACTAACAGACCGGCGATTCCAAGCCCGTCGGCCATTTCGCGCCAGAGTTTGACCGGAATCGGGGTGGCGGACTCCATCGAGGTTCGCACACTGCTAGTCGGCAGATGTTGGGTAAGAAATCGCCGAGTTGTGCTCTTGAGCTCCTCTTGCTCGGGGGTTAGCGCGAAGTTCAACGTAGTCCTCACTTTCTCAGGTCCCAGTTTCAGCGCCAAGTCAGTGTTCGCGCTGTTAGCACTGACTAGCCTACTGTTAGTTCGAGTTTAGGAGGGGGCAGAACACGGTGCAAACTAGCTTTACTGTCGGAGATCTTTCCGTGGAGCAGTTCGTTGTTGGTCCACTAGAAAATAATCTCTACGTACTTACGACTCCGAGCTCCGATGAGGCATTGCTAATCGACGCGACCAGTGGTGAGCAGAGTTTGCTCGATGAGTTTGCTCGACGCAACGTGACTAGGGCGGTTATTACTCACGGGCATCACGATCACATCGGGGGTGTCGGAGCCTTGCGGCGCCGAGGCGTGAAGGTTTTGGTAGGCGAAGAGGATGCCCCACTTCTCGATGGGCATGATGTAACTCTGGTAGATAATGAGCTTATTCGACTTGGATCTCTCTCATTACGTATACTTGCCACACCAGGACATACCCGAGGATCACTGTGTATCTACCCTGAGGGAATCAAGGTGTTGTTCACGGGAGACACCCTGTTTCCAGGCGGCCCAGGAGCAACTCAATTTCCTGGTGGTGATTTTCCTACAATTATCTCTTCGCTAAGACGAATCTTTGCTACCTGCGATGACGAGACATTGGTGTTGCCTGGTCATGGTGCATCCACCACGATCGCTACCGAGGCAGGAAGTCTCGATGACTGGGTCGCGCGAGGCTGGTAGAGTCATGTTGTATCGTGAGTTGTTGTAGATGGGCAGAGATGCCAATCTCTGCCGTGGCTCGATGGCCTTCGCTAATCCTCTAGGCGCCTTGGTCGGCGGGACGGTTGATTATGCCATGACGGATTCGTGTGGCCGATAGCGCTGCAGCAATCACGAGGAAGATCATCGAGGCGTAAAAGGCTGAATGCAAGCCGTTGACGAAGACATTGGCTATCGCCCCATGTAGTTTCGCAGTTCCGACGAAGATCGAGAACGCGACTTGACGTGGGATCGATCGTGATGCGATCAAGATTGCCATCGAGAATGAAAACACCATCCCTGTGTTCTGGAAGGTTCGCAGCATGCCCGATGCGATTCCAAAAACATTGCGTGGGGCCGCTTTCATGACCGCTGAGTTGTTGGCCGGGAAAAAGCTGCTTGACCCAATCCCGTTTACAACACTCGCGACTACGACGAGCCAGAGCCCAGTCGTCATCCCTAACTGTGCATAGAGTAAGAGACCGATGATCTGGGTAGCTAAGCCAAAAGTAGCAGGCAAAACCGGCCCTATCTTATCGGCCATTCTTCCTGAAAATGGTCCAATTGCCCCGCCCACTAGGTAACCGGGAACCAAGAGGAGCGAGGCGTCGAGAGGCGAAAGCCCGCGTGGCCCTTGGAGGTACATGAGGACAAGAAAGAGGACTGCATAGTTGGCAAGTCCTTGACAAAGGGAGGCGAGCAGCGATGGAGTCATTGTTGGCACTTTGAAGAGTGACAGCTTGATCATCGGATCGGCTTGTACGCGCTCGATGCAGACAAAGAGGACAAGAACGACCACACCACCGATGAGGAATGCTAGTAGAGATGCGTTGATGGAGTGGGTGGCGAGGTTGGTTATGGCCCACAAAATTCCAAAGAGCCCGAGGCCAGAAGTCGCCATGCCAAGTAGATCGATTCGTCTGTGTTCGCGGGTTCCACTGTCGTGTAAGACGCGAAGTGCTAGCACGACTGCCACAACTCCGATGGGTACGTTGATCCAGAAGATCCATCTCCATGATATAAAGGTGACGATGAGCCCACCGAGAACGATTCCTAGTACGGCACCAAGACTGTACCCGATGCCATTGAACCCATAGGCTCTGCCGCGCTTCTCTGGTGGGAAGAGGTCGGCAATGACGGCACCGCTGTTGGCGCTGACCAGAGCTCCTCCAATGCCCTGGATGATCCGAAAGGTGATGATTGATGGTTCATTCCACGAGATGGCGCAGAGCGCTGAGCCGATTATGAAAACGACGAACCCAGTTTCGTACATCTTGACTCTGCCGTACATGTCGCCAAGCCGGCCAACTTGGGATGCTAGCAGGGTAACGACCAGGAGATATCCGATAATCACCCAGATGACCGATGAGAGAGGGACATGGAGACCTCGTTCGATCTCGGGTAAGGCCAACACCACTATGGTGGTATCCACGGCGGTAATGAGTACGCCTGTCATCACGACAGCAAGCGCCAAACCCGTCTTTGTTGTTTTCTGCTGTAAAGAACTCGTATCTGAGCTGTTTGCCTTCACATCAACACCTCTTGTATCTCGGTCCTCTAGCGGGTGGGCAAGGGCATACTTCCGTGATTTGGCTCGACCCGAAAAAGGCTTACTCCCATGTTAATGGCTATTGGCTAGTGAGCGAATAGACCACTGGAGATGAGTCGGTGTTCACTCGCGGCGCGCTCCTCGTTAGCCCGTCCGTGTTGATGACCAACGGCGATGGACAACCGTTGACAGCAATTATTGAAGTGCTTAACGTTTCGTCACAGATCGCCCATCTGCTTCCCGTGGCGGCGCGGATTACTGGGCAATCTTGCGACCTCAAAGGCCTCTCTGAGGTGACAATGCGCTGGGCTAAGTGGTCATGTTGTGCACTGAGCCACCCATGAATTACCATTAGCACGCTGCAGTGGTTGCCCTGGGCCTCGGTCCAATGTGTGCGAGGACAAGTCTAATAACCTCGAGCAATTAGGTTTAGGTCTCTCGAAGCAGGGCGACAGTCTGGTCAAACCAAGTTGCGGAGGTAGCTGGACCAGAGGCGTGCCTGTCTGTCAATCAACTTGTTCCTCTAGTGCTATGGTCGATAAAGATGATTGGGAGGCTAGACGAACAATGACGTTGATGTCCGGAGGCGGAAGAGATGTTTGCCATGGCCAACGTCTCTGGTTATGACTCCTCGCTCCCCTTGTTCGACGAGGCCAAGCCGACGGGATCGCGAAGTGACTCATGGTGAGCCAGTTGGTCTTGCTCGATGTCGTTGAGTTCGCTATCGTCGGCCACTTCCAGGCGGACGAGGATGTCGTTGGCCTCAGGCGAAGATCGGATCAGTTCGTCTAGTTTGAGCTGTAGGACGAGATAGTTACGACCCTGGGTGTGCTGAACAATGAACAGCATCACCAGGGTGACTGCACCGGCGACGGTGGAGAACGCAGCCTCCCAGCTCACAGGGAAGCCGGCGATGGCAAGAAAGATGCCGAAGGCCAAGAGCAACGCGACCACGACAGCTGTGGTTGTCGATCGGGATGTGAGGTCGCCTATCCAATGCAAGATGCGACTCATCCTTCGTTGGACTACTGTGTGTTCCATTATCCTCCTTCGAAGACGTCTCTCTCATCTGTTCGACCGTTGGCCATGCTTGGCGTATTCGCTCACCGACATGTGAAGGCCGAAAAGTTCTCGTGGAGAACGGAAGGCGATGGTCCCAGCGTAGCAGGATTGGTTGAAGTAAGAGCTTGTGGAGTGGTGGCCATCTCGAAGCACACAATGCTATCTATGCGCTCAAGAGACATCCCGGGGCCGTTACAACAACTCTGGGCGGCTCGTAATCCCTATTTATGTAGGGTGCGAGCGCGTTCGAACTGCGAGGGCCATGTGATATAGTCACCTAGCTTTTCGGCTGCATACAGCGCCCACCTTGGGTTTCGCAACATCGCACGAGCCAACATGGTGGCATCCGCCTGTCCCGAAGCGATGATCTCCTCGGCCTGCTCCGGTTCGACTATAAGTCCGACAGCACTGGTGGGGATGGCAGTTTTATTGCGAATCGCGTCGGAAAATGCGACCTGATATCCAGGGCCTACGGGGATCTTCACTCCTGCAACGTTGCCGCCTGACGAAACATCAATGAGGTCCACACCTAGGTTGCCCAACGTAGCGGACAGTTCGATTGACTCCTCCAAGTCCCATCCACCCTGTGCGTAGTCAGTAGCCGATATTCGTACGAATAGTGGAGTGCCACTTGGGATCGCCTCACGCACGGCTTGGGCAATCTCGCAGAGCAGTCGAATCCTGTTTTCGAAGGATCCACCATAGACGTCGGTTCTTTCATTAGAGAGAGGTGAAAGGAATTGATGTAAAAGGTAACCGTGGGCTGCATGAATCTCAACTAGGTCGAATCCTGCCTCTACGGCTCGACGTGCTGCGTCGGCAAATGAAGCGATTATGCCACCTATCTCTGTAGTTGACAACGCGCGAGGCACTGGATAACCCTCGAAGGCAATCGCACTCGGGGCTACGGCGGTCCAACCACCCTGTTCGGTCGAGGCCATAAGGTGATCATCCCAAGGGGCGGTGGTTGAACCCTTGCGACCGGAGTGGGCGAGCTGTATGCCAATCTTAGAGTTCTGAGAATGTACAAAATCGGTCACGCGAGACCAAGCACGTACCTGCGTATCATTCCACAATCCTGGGCAGTAGAGCGAGATCCTGCCCTCGGGGGAGACTGCCGACGCTTCGGCCATGACGAGGCCGGCGCCACCAGTGGCAAACGAGCCGAGGTGAACCAGATGCCAGTCACCGACGACACCGTCGATGGCGGAATACTGGCACATCGAACTCACCCATGCACGATTGGCAAAGGTGATTTCGCGAAGACGGAGCGGGCTAAAGAGAGATGACATTGTTCTTCCTGTTTTTTGGGGTCACATTTCAAACTAATCGCGTGACTTTAGATACCAGCCAGTCATTTAGCTAGCAGACTTGTCTTCATGACGGTTAGAGGTTGCTTAGTTTTGGACGATGAAGTGGTTAAAAGCAAAGATTTGGCAGCTGAGTAAGCCATCCTCGTCAGCATCTCGGTTCCACTGGATGACCGCTTGGGCCGGGTCCACTTCGTATGAGAGAAGTCTCGTCTATGCTGCCTGTCTCATCAACGCACTTTATTCATGCACCGTGTGGCGCGCTACGCGGTGGATGCGCCCCAAGGCCAGAACTGGTGCTTGGAACCTGGCCTTGTCTGATGGCTAGGGCTGAGCTACCTTGGATCAGCAAGCCGACGCTAGCAAACTCATCCGCCAGTACCGATTCATCGGCACCAGACCAGTCGGTCGAGATGGCGTGATGGGAGCGATGCCAGCTAAGGACCCATAAAACAATTACTTGCACTATTAGCACTTACGAGCTAGACTTGGCTGATGGATGCCGATGCGTTGATCACCGCTCGCTACAAGGCTCTTGAAGGGTCTTGCGACGAACGTCAAAGGCGACTCTTCGCAGCAGCGGAGGCCAAAGTACTCGGTCATGGCGGAGTAAAGCGTGTCGCTAAAGCTACTGGGGTGGCTCGAGGGTCTATATTGGCCGGCATTAAGGAACTGAACTCAGCTCCACCTGTAGACATCGATAGAACCAGGCGTGTCAGACGAGCAGGTGCGGGACGTAAGAAGCTGGTGGACATCGACCCCTTGCTGGTAGGAGATCTGGAACGGTTGGTGGAGCCTGTCACGAGGGGTGATCCGCAGTCACCACTGCGCTGGACTTGTAAGAGCTTGATGCAACTAGCACGCGAGTTAGGAGAGCAGGGTCATAAGATCTCTCATGTCTCGGTCGGAGTTTTGCTCAAGGATCTTGGATACAGCCTCCAGGGCAACCGTAAGACCCTCGAGGGTGGAGGTCATCCAGACCGCAATGCCCAGTTCGAATACATTAACCACAAGACAGACGCCGCATTGTCGAGTGGACAACCGGTGATCTCAGTGGATACAAAGAAGAAGGAGTTGGTAGGTCACTATAAGAACAATGGCAAGGAGTGGCGGCCACAAGGAGAGCCAGAGCTTGTAGGAGTCACTGATGGCAGAGGAATCAAGTGTCTGCATAAAACTCATATCAAAGGTGAAGAGAGAGCAGTTCCGGTTCAGGGACGCATCAAAACGATTAGGAAAGATATCTATCCTTTCAAACTTAAGAGATGAACCCGATTCA
>DAHXNM010000037.1 GCA_027365375.1 Ferrimicrobium sp.
TTCCCCGCCGCTATGGCCACTCGAAAGATCGCTCCCGCACTAGCGGCTGGATGTTCGGTAATTCTGAAGCCAGCCACTGACACGCCGCTGACGGCGCTGTTGATCGCCAAGATCTTGATGGATGCGGGTGTCCCGGCTGGAGTTGTAAACGTGATACCTGCCCGTGGGTCCTCCAACGTCGTCTCTAAGATGTTGCACGACCCGAGGGTTCGAAAGCTGTCTTTCACCGGGTCGACGGAGGTAGGTAGAACTCTCCTGCACGAGGCCGCTGATACGATCATCAACTCCTCTATGGAGTTAGGCGGGAATGCCCCCTTCCTGGTCTTCGCCGATGCTGATCTCGATGCAGCCGTTGCCGGTGCCATGGTCGCCAAGATGCGAAATGGTGGAGAGGCGTGCACGGCGGCTAACCGATTCTACGTTCAAGCCTCAGTAGCGAGCGCCTTTAGTGCCAAGCTGGCTAAGGCGATGGAGTCGTTGAAGATGGGGCCTGGTCTAGCGGAGGGGACCGAGCTAGGTCCACTCATCAATCAAGAGGCACAGGACAAAGTCGAGGCGCTTGTGAGCGATGCGGTGGATCGGGGTGCTCGGCTGTTGGGTCGCGCTGAACGCTGGCAAGGGAAGGGCTACTTTGTTCAAGCTGCGGTGCTCGAAGACGTAGATCCGAGTTCTCAGATGCTTGCGGAGGAGATTTTCGGGCCGGTAGCACCGGTGACGAGCTTTGAGACCGAGGATGAGGCGATCTCGTTGGCGAACGCCACTGAGTTCGGGCTTGTCTCCTATCTGTACACCGGTGATCTCGCGAGAGGTCTCCGGGTGTCAGAGGCTCTAGAGGCTGGGATGATCGGGCTGAATCGTGGTTTGGTCTCGGACCCAGCTGCACCTTTTGGTGGAGTGAAGCAGAGTGGGCTTGGCCGTGAAGGTGGACAAGAAGGGGTGCTTGAGTACACCGAGGCGAAGTATATAGCCACCTCCTGGTCGTAGTAGACGGTGTTGCGATAACAGCTCCAACCATCGTAGCCGCCAACATCTGACGGCTACGATGGTGACATGGCTTCGACGTTCTGGATCTGGCGACCTAAGTGCCACTGTTGAGTAGCGTCGATCAACTCGACTTTTCCGCTAGTCGTGCCTTGATAGCGGGGGTATCTGGATCTGGGAAGTCGAGCTTGTGTCGTCGGCTTAGTCGACAGCTTGGTCTGGCCTACGTAGAACTAGATAGCCTCTTCCATGGGCCGAACTGGAGCGTGCTGCCAACCTTTGAGCTTGAGGTAGAGCGCTTTATCGCCGGGGATCGGTGGGTCACTGAATGGCAGTATGATGGCGTGCGCGAGCGCCTATTAGCTCGTACTCAGCTGCTGATCTGGCTCGACTATCCACTGCATGTGGTTATGAGCCGAGTAGTGCTTCGTACGCTGTTGCGCGAGCTTACCCACCAGCCGCTCTGGAACGGCAACGCCGAGCCACCGTTTTTGACTATTCTCAACAACCCAGAACATATCGTGCGCTGGGCATGGCGCACACGGTCGAGCTATCCGCCACGGATCCGCGAGATCTTGGTAGAGCGCCCGCAGCTACCCATCCTGCGACTCACCCATCCAAGCCAGGTTGATGAGGTAGTGGTAGCACTAGAGCGCTGCCAGCGCTCGTCGACTACGAGCTAGAGCCTTGGGGGTGTCGATCGTAATGGCAGGCTACGACGGATTGAGGCCAGCTGTCGGTGGATATCGTCTGACGAGGCTAGAGACCTCCCTCGTAGGGGAGGCCGAGATCAGGGGCGCTGATTAGGGCTACGAACGGGATCGGCGCCACGACTGCGGCGGCACTTCCGCCGCGATCTACCACCGCAAGCGCCTGCACGACCGTAGCTCCAGTCGCCTCGACGGCCTCTATGGCGGCCTGCAATGAGGTTCCGCGAGAGGGGGTATCCTCAACGACACAGACACGGTCGCTGCTGGTCAAGTTTCCAGCGATGCGACCACCCTGTCCATACTCTTTGATCTCCTTGCGAACCGAGAAGGCACTCAGCCGTCGCCCCTCGGATTGGGCGATCGCTGCGGCTGCAAAGGCGATTGGGTCTGCCCCCATGGTCAGTCCGCCGATGGCGGTCACCTCTTCTAAGAGCGTAGCCAGCGCGAGCTGGGCGGTGTGAAAGAGGATCGGGGGTCGGCAGATGGCTCGTTTCGTGTCGATGAACCAAGTTGATTTGGCGCCAGATTTCAAGACGAAGTCGCCATAGGTGATCGCATGTTCTTTGATGCTCGCAATCAGCTCTGCTCGGGCTGCAGCTGCGTTCGCGGTCGTTAGCTCCATCGTGCTCGTTCGTCCCCTTCTAAAACGTGACCGATCTCCACAGCTCCAGGATAGGAGGCAAGCACCGTAGCCACATGGGTTGGTGCCACCACCAACGCCATGCCAACACCGAGGTTGAAGGTACGCCGCATCTCGTCGAGTGAGATAGCGCCGTCCTCCATCAGCTGCGTGAAGATCGAAGGCCACCTCCATGCATTCGGGTCGATGAGAGCGCTTAGCCCTTCTGGGATGACCCGAGCGAGGTTGTTGACTAGGCCACCACCGGTGGTGTGGCTTGCGGCGTGCAGGAGCGAACGTTCGACGAACTCGAGCATTTTGGGTGCGTAGAGCACGGAGGGTTCGATGAGCTCCTCATACAGGGCTCGCTCGCGCGTGGAGGCTTGCCCATCTCTGACCCGAGAGAGTAGGTCCGCGTAGACTGCACGCACCAATGAGAAGCCGTTTGAGCGCAGATTCGGAGAGGGGAGGGCGATGATTCGGTCGCCGACCGCAACTCGTTCTGGCCCAATCGCAGTGGCTGGATCGATCAGTCCAACCGCAAAGCCAGCAAGATCTACCTGATCGGGGGCCATCGACCCTGGATGCTCGGCGATCTCGCCTCCGATAAGTGCTGTATTAGCTGACTTTAGAGCCGTAGCCATCGAGGCCACCAAGGTAGCGATCAGCGATGGTTCGTTCTTGCCAACCGCGATGTAGTCGAGAAAAAAGAGTGGCCTAGCTCCGGTGCAGACGAGATCGTCAAGACACATCGCGACCAGATCCTGACCGATGCCTTCCCAACGACC
>DAHXNM010000039.1 GCA_027365375.1 Ferrimicrobium sp.
GGTCGTTGAGGTTCCAATCACATTCGACGGGTCTGGGGCATGCCATAGATCCCCAATCATGGCGATACAGCGATCCTCTATAGCGGCAGTCTGAGGATACTCATCTTTGTCCACGATGTTCTTATCCGCCGCCTCAAGGTAGAGCTGGTCCGCCTCTGGTTCCATCCACGTGGTGACGAAGGTCGCTAGATTCAGGCGTGCCGAACCGTCGAGATCGATCTCGTCGCTTATCATCTGGTAGGCCGTTGCAGCGCTCATCCCAACCGCGGGAATCTGGTATTTCGGTATCTCGTGGTCAGCTCCATCGGCATAGACGGGATTGATTCGTATTCCTTCGGACATCTCCTCAACATCATGGTCACCGCTTAGTTGGGTCATCTATCATCCTCCTCTTGATCAGACTAGCAGATGCCTATTTGTGCTGACTGAACGATGATTGCGACTGGTTTACGATCGGAGCTCGCGGACGATGGCGTCATTTAGGCTCGGCCAACGCTCCTTGGCCCACGCCCCAAAGGGCTTGGATCCTGCGAAGACCGCGAAGCATCGCTGAATCGGGTCGATCCACAGAAACGACCCGCTCTGTCCAAAATGACCAAAACTCTCAGCCGACACCATTGTTCCCATCCAGTGCGGTGACTTGTGGCCGCGTACCTCTGCTCCGAGACCCCAAGGGTTTGGGCTCTGGTGCCCAAACCCGGGAAGAACACCCGACAACTCCGGCAGGAAAGCGGTTCTGATCGATAGCAGGGATTCCATAGATACGGCCACCTCGAAACATAACGCCGCAGCCAAACCGATGAGATCATCCAACTTCCCTCGGATACCAAACGCAGCTCCGGTGACCTCTTGTGAAGTGACTGCGCCTCCTACTGAACTCGGTACAACAAAACTTGCTCCGGTCATCCCCGCCGGCTGCAATACCGCCTCCATGACGTAGTCACGATACCGGATTCCAGACAAGCCCTCAAGACTACGGCCCAAAAGTTCGTAGCCAATATTCGAATAGATCCTTCGCTCACGCGGAGGGCGAGATGGTTCAACACTTTGTGGAGCCAGGAGTCTCGGCTCACCGACCCCACCAGTTGCAAGCCCGGAGGAGTGCGAGAGCAGATCCTCAACCGAGAGCTCGAAGTCGCCGACTCGCGAGGTCCGCTGCAAAGAGCCATCTTCAAGAGCCACGTGCACCGCGAGCGCAGCGACAAGTTTTGACACTGAAGCCCACGGGTAGACATCTGACCGTGGACTACGGTAGACGACCTCCAAGCCACCGGCTCCGATAACACCGTAAGCGAGCACCTCATCGGGTCCTAGGTGCCCCACAATCGAACTAGCCATCAAAGCAGCCTTGGTGCCGCTACTTCGCGGCCGCCTCTTGCTCTGCGATTTGGCGGCGAACCTCATCCATGTCGAGCGCCTCTACCTGGGAGATGATCTCCGCTAGCGCCTGTCGCGGCAGCGCGCCTGGCTGTGCGTACAGTAACACCTGATCGCGAAAGGCCATCAAGGTGGGGATGGACATAATCTGGAATGCCTGCGCAAGCTCAGGTTCTGCTTCGGTATCGACCTTCGCAAAAACAATATCTGGATGTTGCGCAGACAGCTCATCATATACTGGTGCGAAAGCCCTACATGGTCCACACCAGGCTGCCCAGAAGTCGACTAAGACGATTCCGTTGCCTTCGATAGTATCGTTGAAGTCTTGTGTTGTTAAGTTTCGAGTCGCCATCTACTTCCCTTCTCTCTACCATCCACAACAACCATACCCCCACCGGTATTCCAGTGGTGCAGCAGTGGCTCACGTACCCGGAGCGGGAGTCGAACCCGCATGACCCAAAGGTCCGGGGGGTTTAAGCCCCCTGCGTCTACCATTCCGCCATCCGGGCGCTCATCACTCGCGCAGCGCCTCTCCTAAAAGAGCCTCTAGAAGCGGTCGATCTGACCGATAGAGCCTCGAGATAACCCAAACTCCTACCGGAGTAAAGCCACCAGCCAGGTAGAAAGCGACATGCGCATGGAGACACTTTACACCAGCTCGAGCACCACCTACGCCTCGGCCCTGCATGTGGGCTAGCTCAGGACGGCCGCTACGGTAACTCCGATTCGCCAGATCTAATGCTGCCGCATCCACTGCCGATGCCGCAAGCCGTACTCCACCAGCTGATTCCAACCGAGAGATCGCTACCACAAGCTGTCTGTCAACTAGCCAAAACCAGTTTGACTGAGGAGTGCCCTCTCGATCGAACGCCGCGAGTTCGATGACAATCGGACGACCGTCTAACGATCTCCGTGCAGCTCTAAAGGGGATCTTCGCCCCACGACCGAGTTGCTGCTCTACCCAACCACGATCATCTGCGTTTGCAGTCCAGCTTGCCTCAGGCGCTCCGGCGTCCACGCCTGCGAACCAACACTGCTACGACGATCAAAACCGCTGCGACAGGGGCAAGCCGTTTAGCGATCGGCTTAGCGAGTACACGCATGGCATTGAGCTCCGCCGGCTCTTCCGCAGGAGACTCCGTCGTCCCGGCACCAACACTGGACTCAGTAGTCTTTGACTCTTCAGATGTAGAGGAGCCACTCTGCCCAATTAGCTCCGCCAATCTAGCAGCGAACTCGCCCATCAGTTTCTCAGACACCTCGCCGAGGACTCCTCGACCAAATTGCGCTACTCGTCCGGCGATCGTCAGGTCCACATCGACCGTGACTCGCGTACTGTCACCATCGGGAATAAGGCGTGCGGTAACAACGGCGCTCGCGTTCCCCTGGCCTTTGGTCTCACGCCCTTCAGCCCTCAGGACCGCAATCCGCTGCTCAACATCTTTCGACTCAAAACGAGCCACACCTGCGTAGTTTGCCGTAATAGGACCGACCTTAATCTTGACGGACCCCTTGTGCTCGTCGCCTTCGACCGAGGAGAGTGACGCCCCCGGAAGACAAGGAGCGATGCGCTCGAGATCAGTCAAAATCTCCCAAGCCTTATCGACTCCTACAGGCACTGTGAACTCGTTTACAATCTCCATCTCAATTCCTCTCTATGGCTCGCAGCTGCTCAAGATCCTCGCGAGTATCAATATCAAATGGATCTCCCGGACAAGGGACCTCTACCGCCTCGACACGGTGGAAAATCGCTCTGGCACCGACATCACCATGACGCTCTAGCAACCCGAAGACCGATGAGGCTATCTTAACAGGGTTCCCTCTTACGCCAGCATAGGTAGCAATTGCTACCCCATGGGTTCTAGTGCTCGCCACCTCGCGCCACGCTTGCGCCGGGACCAGTGGCTGATCTCCAAGACCAACTGTAAC
>DAHXNM010000042.1 GCA_027365375.1 Ferrimicrobium sp.
AGGCGGGTGCAGATGGCGTGGTAGTGGGATCAGCCCTGCTCCGACGGGTCCTCGAGGGCCGCTCGCCAACTGAGCTCGCTAACTTTGTCTCCGAGATTCGTTTGTCTCTCGACCAAGCTCGATAACGATGCTGTGTTTGCCACAACCATACGGGGCGCCGATCGTATGTCGCTTCATGCGGTTAAAGAGCACCCACCGGCAAGCACTAAGCGGAGCGGTAGGGTCGCGCATCGTTGATGCCATCAGCCACAGAGCGAGGGTGACCTTTCTGAATCACTGAGAGTAGGCTCCTTCCCATGGAGTTAGAACACGATGCACAGGAGCCAGAGTCTGAAGGACCAGGTAACGATCAGCCTAAAGGACCGGAGGCACAAGGCTCTCGATCCTCAGAGACGAGCAATGCTCCGG
Organism: Ferrimicrobium sp.; assembly: GCA_027365375.1. GTDB lineage: Bacteria > Actinomycetota > Acidimicrobiia > Acidimicrobiales > Acidimicrobiaceae > Ferrimicrobium. The sequence continues at coordinate 409 of DAHXNM010000042.1, forward strand.
TCGCTGCGCGTCCTCATTCGACGAGAACATCGCGGGTGTGGCTGGGATCGGCCCTCGGACTCGTCGTTCTGATTGCAATTCTTATATTTATTCTGCAGAACTTAGCCGCGGTGGTGATCCACTTTCCAGCTGCGAGTGCGAAGATGCCGATTGGAGTCGCTATTCTCTTTGGCGTTATTCTTGGTGGACTGTTCGTCTTTCTTCTGGGTTTGGCGCGTGTAGTGCAGCTTCGGAACAACATTCGCCGAAGTAGGCACCAGGGCTAGTTGTTGTAGCCGCAAACGAACGCAGATCTAGACCCGGCGCGTTAAGGAATTGGTAGGCTTTGGAGAAGGCGGTTGTGATCCAGCATCTCCATGGGTTGCTAGCAATTGCGTACTTTTCACGGTTAGTGGAGTAGATCGGCGAACTCGCCAGGTTGGCGAGCATCAAAGGCCAGACCGCTAGGATACGAGGAGTTGGCGCAGTAGGAGGGATGCTTGGATGGAATCGACGAGTGGTGGTCGCGATGTTCAAGATCGTGGTCCGTTAGACGGTCTGATAGTAGCTGACTTTTCTCGAATTCTAGCCGGGCCCTATGCCACCATGCTTCTAGGTGATCTCGGTGCCACTGTGATTAAGGTCGAGAGCCCAGCAGGCGATGACACTCGGACGTGGAAGCCTCCAGTACGTGATGATGTCTCGACATACTATTTAGGGATCAACAGGAACAAGCGGTCCATTGTCTTGGATCTGCGTGACCCAGATGATCAAGCTGTGGCCCTTCGGCTCGCACGGCGTGCTGACATTTTGGTGGAGAACTTCAAACCGGGGCAGATTGCACGTTTTGGGCTCGACTATGAGTCCTTGCGGAGGCAGAATAAACGACTCATCTATGCCTCCATCTCTGGGTTTGGAACTAAACCTCCTGGTTCGGAGATGATGGGGTATGACCTTATGATCCAGGCTATGTCTGGGCTCATGAGTCTGACAGGTGATGCGGATGGACCAGCCTATCGAGCCGGGATCTCTGTATTCGATATTGTTGCGGGTTTGCATCTCATAATGGGAATCCTCGCCGCTTTGCACGAGAGGACGGCATCAGGTGAAGGGCAACATGTTCAGGCGAGCCTGTTGACATCGGCACTTTCTGGGCTGGTCAACCATACCGCTGCCGTAACTTTGGGTGGAGTGGTTCCCTTCCGAATGGGTAACGCCCACCCTAGTCTCTATCCCTACGATCCATTTCTTACCAGCGACGGCGAGTTGATCGTGATAGCAGCCAACGATGGGCAGTTCCGCTCGCTCACCAAAGCCATCGGCGCCCCGGAACTCGCCGACGATGAGAGGTTTTGCCTTAACGAGCGACGTACAGCCAATCGTGCGATTCTTGCTCCCTTGCTACAGGAGAGATTGTCAACCAAGACATCTGATGACTGGTTTTCCCTGTTGATGGCCGCTGGGGTCCCGTGCGCTCCTATTGCGACGGTCGACGAAGGGATCGACTTGGCTCGCAAGGTTGGGCTTGAGCCTACGGTGATCTTAGGGGAGGGAGAGGACCAACTCGAGATGATTCGTAACCCGATCAGCTTCTCTGAGACTCCACCAAGTTACCGTTATCCTCCACCGGATTTGGGCGCTGACGGTGAGTCGATCCGAAGTTGGTTGCTCGATGATCAGGATGCTGATCCACTCAGCTAGTTAATTGCACAATAAACGCTAATTGTTCAGATCCAGGAGTGGTTGTATCGGTCTCTGGAGAGCTCCATTTATCGGTGGGGTGTGACGGGACTGTGCGTAGGGAGCGCGCTCCAGGACTGCCAGGCTGTCGCTCTTATAGCCGTGCAGTAAGCTGAGCTGAACGCTATTGAGGAGGATTACAGTGCAGTTAGGAATCATTGGGTTGGGACGCATGGGAATGAACATGGGTCTCCGGCTCCAAGGACGAGACATCGAGGTACTCGGATACGACGCTTCATCTAGCGCACGCAGTGCGGCAGAGAAGGAGGGCTTGACTTGTGCGAGCACACTAGCCGACTTTGTAAAGGGGCTAGCGGCACCGAGGGCGGTCTGGTTGATGGTTCCTGCTGGAGTTACAGAAAAAGTCTTGGATGAGTTAGCCGATGCCTTGGATCGTGACGATGTTGTTATCGACGGTGGCAACGGCTTCTATCGAGATGACCAGACCCATGCTGCGACGCTGGCGCCACGTGGTATTCATCATCTCGATGCTGGTACCAGTGGAGGCGTATGGGGACGTGAGCGTGGATACTGTCTCATGGTTGGCGGTGAGAGAGAGATTTTTGATCGGCTCGAGAAGATTTTTGCAGCTCTAGCACCAGGTGTCGAGTCTGCTCCGCGAACCGATGACTCGAGTTCCATACGACAGGCCGAGCTTGGTTATCTCTACTGTGGCGACCACGGTGCTGGGCATTTCGTAAAGATGGTGCATAACGGTATCGAGTACGGAATGATGGCCTCCTTGGCCGAGGGTCTCGCTATTTTAGAGGGAGCAGACATCGGGAGTCGAGCGCAGGATGCCAGTGCTGAGGTCGCACCACTTCATGACCCGACCGCCTATCAGTACGATATTCCAGTTGCCGAGGTAGCAGAGTTGTGGAGGCGCGGTAGCGTTGTCGCATCTTGGTTGCTCGATCTCGCGGCAGACGCTCTTCGGCGTGACCCGACGCTCGACACCTTTCAGGGGAGAGTGTCCGACTCGGGTGAGGGACGCTGGACGGTCAATGCTGCCATCGACGAAGGCATCCCTGCTCCCACAATCGCCTCGTCGCTGTTTTCACGCTTCTCGTCACAGGGGCATGCAGCATTCTCAGATAGAGTTCTATCTGCTCTACGCAAGGAGTTCGGAGGCCACGAGGAGCTGCCTGGAAGCTAACTGGATTCACGAATCGCGTCGGCCACCCTGCTCCATTCGCTTTCGGATGAGTTCGCGCCGTTCTTTGAGCTCACGATAACTTAGGTGGTCGAGCTCGGTGTCGACGCCCAGACTCGCCTTGAGTCCCCCGAGGTCTATGGCGTTTGGAGAGACCTCCATCCCGATGTCGGCAGAGATCTGTGCGCCGTAACGGGTCATGAAATAGGATGCGAGATAGGTGATCTCGGCGAAGAGATCGATCTCCGGGGCGAGTGTTGCCAGTGATGCGTCGACGAAGATCATGTTTTTGACAAAGAGCATAAGTTCTTTCGGTAGTCGTGCGCCGTAGCCCAGGAGCGCTTTGGTGAGCTCTTGGATCTCGGCGATCATCTCCTCCGGTCGCATCTGGGTGGGATCCTTGGAGGGTTCCTCGAGTCCAAGATCATCGATTACTGCTCGGATATCGGTATCGGTTGGTAGGGCACCGAGGTCAATAAGCGCCTGGATCTGTGCAGGTAGGTCATTCATGGATCCACCCATAAGCAGTTTAAGAAAGCCAAGGCGCTTGGTTTCCGAGAGTCTTCCAGTTATGCCATAATCGAGCAGGATCACTTTGCCATCATCGCCAACCAGGAGGTTTCCGCCATGAAGGTCTCCGTGAAAGACGCCATGGAGCATCGCTCCTTCTAGGAAGGATACGAGAGCGGCTCTTACGACTGCGCTGGTGTCGATACCGGCATTGTGCATCCCGAGAGCATCGTCCCATTTGAAACCTGTGAGCCGTTCCATGACCAGCACTCGTCGGGTAACTAGGTTTGGGTGTGGTCTTGGAACGATAATACTGCGCTGGTCGGTCGCTGCAAGGACACCTGCGATGTCCAACATGTTCGCCGCCTCAAGTCGAAAGTCGAGTTCCTCGACGATGGTCTCCGCAAAGAGTTCGACGAGCGCTGGTGGATTCGCAAGTGCCGATACGGGAATTCTTCCGATGAGATGAGGTGTAATCCAGCTCATTGCGGCCAAGTCGCGACGCACCAGTTCTGCTACCTGCGATCGTTGTACTTTGACCGCAACCGGTTCTCCAGTCAATAAGGTCGCAAAGTAGACCTGTGCGATAGACGCGGCAGCTACGGGTCGTTTATTGAAGGTGGCAAAGAAGTTCTCGAGTGGGCCGCCGAGATCGGCCTC
>DAHXNM010000064.1 GCA_027365375.1 Ferrimicrobium sp.
AAATCAATCGAAAGGAGCCAATTCTCGACCCATCAGATATACACTTCAAACAGTCCGTCTCGCACCCTCTAGGGGGTGGCAAGTTTCAGCGAGAATGGGTGGCAGATTTCGCAGGGATACGCAAGGATGTACCACGCTGGCGTATTCGTCCAGTTCGTCCAGTTTGTCAAGTAGATGCCCAGACTGATCACAAAAAGACGCTTGTACTGGGATCCGTCTGGTCGGTGGCGTTACTTGAGACGCCACTCCTCTGGGAAGAGGATCCCGTAGGGATTCTGCTCCACACCGTGGAGTGAGGTCGAAATCGCCGAGACCTGTGATGCTGGGAATGGCTGGTAGAGAACTGGAAGATTCTTCGCCATGAAGTCCTGATAGGCAGCCAAGGTCGAGCTAGTGTTGGAGCTGGTATGCGTCTGGTTGATCAGGCTGGTAGCCTGCGTGTTAGAGTAACCCTCAGGGTTCGCGCCAGCACCAGGCAAGTAGAATGTGCCACCTGTGGGTAGGAAATCTGGGCCGTAGGTCCATCCACCACCCCAGTTAGCCATCTGCCACTTGCATGAAGGCTGGCTTGGGGAGCAGCTTGCTGCTCCCGAGATTACAGTATTAAACGGTGCTGACGTCAAGTTGATGCCAACCCCGATGCTCTTAGCGGCAGATGCGAATGCCTCCATCTCCTGCTTAAGCGATGTCACGCCAGAGGCGTATTGGAGTTGCAGGCCGTTGAGGCTCGTTCCTTTGCTGATGCCTGAGCCACACTCGGTCGCTGTCGTTCCAGGTGACTCACAAGTCATGACACCATTCACAACCTTCCAGCCATGACTTGTCAATAGATTCTTGGCTGCGCTTGTCGAGTATGGATATGGATTCTTTTTGGTATATGAGTCCACAAAGGGATTAGTCGGTGCAATTGGCACTGGACTATAGCTAGGCACCCCATAGCCGGCCAAGAAGGTATGGATCCACGCTGGTTGATCGATCAGGTGCTCAAGGGCTTGGCGGAAGTAGAGCTGATGGTAGACGGGTCCATAGGTAGGGCTGTTGTAGTTCATGGGAATGTAATTGAAGCCAAAGACGGTCCATGGTGAAACGCCGTAACCTGTGCTCTCGATTCGAGTCTTCTGCTGGATGTCCGAAGAGGGAAGATAGCCATAGCTGATTTGATTATTGCCGGCGGCTAGTACATTGAACTCACCGGAATCGGATGTAAACGGTAGTTCGATGAACTCTTTGATAGTCGGCTTTACCGGACCGGAGTACAACTTATTAGGGACAAAGACTGCCTTACCTTCGGTTGTAAAGCTCTTCAACTTCCACGGACCATCAACGACTGACCAGATTGGACTTGAAGCATAAGTTGCCAGGTCAGTTGCTTGCGCATTGAGAAACTTGTAGACCGCTTGTGCCCCAGCCGTCGTGGTATCTGGCAGGTTCGGAGTGTTTGCCGTTGGAGCAGGAGCGGAGAGCGATGTGCGATCCCAGGCCATGGGTATCGGCACAACCTGGCTGAGCTCGTTGTAGGTGAACCAGGTTGGGCTGTAGGACGCATTGAGTTGAAACCTCACCGTATGAGCGTTAACGGCGGTGGTAGAGACGACATTGTCTGGAAACTCTCCAGGTACATAGGCGCCCCAATCTGTCTTGTTCGCCTTGAGAAGGTTCATCCAAAATACGATGCTGCGTGCTGTGATCGGCTGACCATCCGAGAACTTCCAGTTCTTTAGTGAGATAGTAACCGTTCTATTGCCATTCGTATAGACCGGCTTGTTGCCTATTGAGAGCGAATAGTTGATCTCAGCCTTGTTGCCCACTCCAAAGACGTACATTGGCCGCCACATTAGATATTGGAACTGGTCGTTGTTGGCGACAGAGAAGTCGGTTCCCGGAGTAAGCCAAAAGATATAGTTCGGGGTGGCACCTGGTTGCTCCGCAAAGGTCACCACTCCACTGTTGGCGCTTTGACTGCTGCTCTTCTTGGTGGAGTTTGCCGAGCTGCTCGATCCGCATGCTGCCAAGAGGGATGCCGCAACTATTGCTGCCCCGCCCAACTTTAGAATCTTCAGATTACGCATTGCCCTACCCCCATAAAATCTGCTTGAGCTAGAATTATACGTCCGGGATCAGCCCATGAGTGCAACAATGCTGGGAAAAAGCCGTTTTTCCCTCAGGCGGCACACATTGTTACAAATTTGAAACCTTCTGGTAGTGCGTAGGCCGTCGAGAATGGGAGTAAGCCAGGGCTACAAGAATGGATTGCCTTGTGTCCCGACACGGGGTGTCGACGCCTCGAATGTAATAACTGCCGCTATGGACTGCAAGAGAGCCCAAACCCTCGTATTTCTCTCTGACATCATTCAAGCCGCGCTGGTTTGTGCGTACTTCGAGCGCTAACAAGAATCCAGTGCTAGTTGCGGCTTACTCCGCGATGCATGCGGCGTGGAGTTTCTAAACGTGCCTACACAAGGTATTCACGGTTCAGTAAGCGGCAAGGAGTTGAGTTAGTGTCTGTGTCAGCGCCACCAGCGAGGCTTGGGGTCGATGGCTCAAATGGGATTTGCTGCTTCTAACACTCGAGAGGCTCGGACGATGAGGACTTTGGCACAAGTATATCGATAGCCGTTCGAGTGAGTTTTAGAATACTGCTGCTTCTGCCGTTGCAATATCGCTAGTCCGACCCGGATAACTCACCCACATCATGCAGGAGTTGAGTTCCTCGACGATGTCTGCAGCTTGTATCGTGCGCTCCCCATCGACCATCGTCTCCGTGGTGTGGGCATCTTCAATCAAGATAAGGTCATAGCCACGGTCAAGGGCGCCGTACGCCGTTGCTCGGATACACCAGTTGGTTGCTGCTCCGGCGAGGAGCACGCGGCTCGCACCGATGCGGGCGAGCTCCTCCTCGAGATCTGTGTCCTCGAAGGCCGAGTTGTAGCTCTTCTCGATCCGCACCTCAGATGGACTTGGGAGGAGTTGTCTGACGAACTGCCAGTCGTCGCTTCCGTGCACCAGCTCTTGGTCTGCGTGTTGTACCCAGATAACTGGGACTCCCGATGTACGCGCACGTTCCACCACTCTGGCCACATTTGTAACAATACGCTCGGCGTCCCATGAGTTAGCCATCACTCCCACCTGCACATCGACAACCAACAGCGCCGCCTTGTCTCCATCTCGCACTGTCGCCAACTACTCGCACCCCCTTGGCATTTTCAAGCCTTCCCTTCTCACGCTAGCGCTTCGTTGTGTGGTCGAAGCAAGCCGCGATGGTTTATTGGGCTTACTTGCATCCGGACACCCAAGTGGTTCGTCATGGTGCTCCAAATCAAGGGGCAGTAGGTGATCATGCAACTGACGCTCACAACTAGACATCTCTTGCTAGCAAACACCGGAGATTAGGCAACGATGGATGCGGCTGGAGTGCGGCATGGTAAGGGTTGCGATTAATGCCTCAGTTGTATCGGAGCCGTATTGGTCGATTGCATTCCCAGTGATTATCGATCTCGTGAACAGTTCCATCCTTCTCGTCCTGACTGGGCTGTATGAGGCCTACTCATGTTTCCAAAAGGTCTCGGGGGCCAGAATTCATGCCCTCGTTGCTGGAAGCGAGAATGCGGAACGGTCGATGATTCAGCTGGCTGTCACCTCTTGGAGGTGTCCCGTCTTGTCTTCGTAGACAAAACCGCGAATTGCTGAACGTAACGGCAGGAACGGTGTATTTTGTAGCCTTGTGATCGAGTCACGTACGTCGGCTACTGAGTCAGTGAAGGATCTTGGAATCCATGTAGGTTTCACACCTGTGTCGCTGGTGATCTGATCGAGAAACTCATCATCTCGAAAGGTTCGCATACCACAATCGAGGTGATGCACCAGGATAATCTCCTCGGTGCCGAGCAGACGTTGAGAGATCGTCAAGGAACGAATAACGTCGTCGGTGACGACGCCTCCGGCGTTGCGAATCACATGAGCGTCTCCTTCTGCAAGTCCGAAGATCCCGTAAGGATTCAATCTGGCGTCCATGCAGACTACGATGGCGACGTGGCGAGCAGGAGGCATCGCTAGGTCACCTTTGGTGAAGTTGGAGCTGTAGTTCTTGGCGTTCTCAAGCAACTCTTCGGTGACAGTCATGATGACCTCCTAGGTTTATACCCTACCAAACTAGTCGGCTTTGTCTTGACTGGCAGCCCATGAAGCCACATACGTATTGGCTTCGGCCCACGATCGGTGATTCTCTCGCTGATCGTTAGGCGATACTGTTTATTACAGCGGGCCAAAAATCGGAACTTGTGTCGACGATTCTAGGAGATAGACAAACCATCTTCGTCGACGGATTATCCTAACTCAGCTCTGGAAAGGAGGTTGGTGCGAGGGTTGAGGTCGGGTCGATTGAGTCGATGGATCCACTTCACCACGATGGTGCCTAGCGTGATCACAACCTCGAGGCACTTCGGTGTGTCGAGAATAAAGGATGTATTGTATCTACATATTCGATGGTCGCAGCTCTGCCGATTGGTGCATCTACTATCGTTGGTGTACCCGCCCATGGATGCGCTGGTGTTCAACGAGTGTTTGATGCAGGTGTCGTGGCGCCCCATGTCTCCGATCTTGATGAAGCTAAACATGACTTGCTCCTATGATGCATCCGCCTTTGGGACCACGTGGCGCTGGCGGCATGCGTACCGGAGGCTTGGGTCTCGACCCGGTTGCTGTTGGTCGTCATGCCGAAGTGAACGATGTTTGGCGGATCCTCATGAGTGAGGAGTACTGGGCGGTCGAACGGGTCGAGAAGATCGTGAGCGTCGAGTATCGCAGCGCGGTATTCATCGGCCTTAGTGATCGTTCGATGAGCATGGGACTTGCGTGTGCGGACACAAGGTGATTTCAGCGATAGCGCGCCTACGCGACGCGACCAAGGCCGGTAGCGCGAGAGTGAGCACCGTAGCTCCGACTGACTGTGGCAGCAGCGCTGGGAGGATAGTCATGGTTGCCTATGTCTCCCCGACTTTGTAGGACATCCTGCTACCCATACTTGTGGAGAAATGGTAATTAACAGCAGCTATACGTTCTACTTGCATTAAGAATGAGTTGCGTGCAGCGAGCTGCGTGATTCTAATCTGGGTCAAGATTTCCACTGGATGCTCACCATGGGTTCGGTGTTCCACACCCTATTCACCGAGGCTGTTGGTGTGTCGGGTGGACGTGCCCCTCTTCATGGTCTGTCTGGTTAACACCTGGCGAGAGACTGTGAGTACTGGAGAGAAAATAGCGATAAAACACGTAACCTGGAGGCAGTCCTATCAGTAGGTTCATGATCCGGTATACCGTCGTGACGGCGACCGCTAACGGAAAGTTGACGCCCAAGGCGATCAGGGTGCCAGCCATGCCCAACTCGAACACTCCGGTACTGATGATCACCCCTCCAAAGATGCTGACGATGTTGGCGAAGAGATACGCCATGACAGCGATGCCAGGGTCAACCGTTTCCCCGAAGGCGAGAAAGGCCATATAGAAGGTCGCTATCTCTATGACGATGTAAAGTATCGACCATCCAAACGGCTGTAACATTCGCCTTTTGTTGCTGGTCATGGCGTGATAGCCGACGTAGAATTGGTCGACAAAGTTAAACAGCTTGTCTTCGTTGAGCGATCTGAAGAGTCGCTTCAGGTGTTTCACAACTGCGTGGATAACTCGCCGAAGGAGTTGCTCATGTTGCACCAGAGCTACCAAGCCGACGGCAAGGATTGTGATACCGATTGCCGAGAGCAGCGTGACCTCAAGCAGCGAGTGTCCACTTCTCCCACTTTCGGCGTCAATAAGTACGAAACCAACTGGCATCATGAGCAGTACTGCCAACGCACTAAAGGCGTAACGCATCAGCTGGACCAAAACACTCACTCCACGGGGCACCTTCGGGGCAAGTACTTGGGAAAGATAACCAGCACCAGCGAGTCCGGCGGACGGGACGAGGTAGTTTACGAAGTTAGTTGCGAGAGCTCCTGCGAAAAGACGTGTCGTGTTGACGTCATAGCTGAATATTCGTAGTATCGATCGGTAGTAGAGACCATTTAGCCAGTAACTTCCCAGCTGAACGAGGACCACGGAGGCGAGCACGTACCAGCGTAGCTTTGTGAGAAGCGGGAGAAATTGGCTTAGCGAGCTGCGATTCTCAAACAAGACGAGTGCAAGGCCAAGAAGTCCTAAAACTGCAAAAATTCGGCGTACAAGTTTGGGGGAGCTCTTTTTCATGATCCTAGCAGACAGGCCTCTGTGTGGTTGGTGGAGTAGGTCGTCACACGATCGCCAAGCGGGATACGATCGCCAAGGAAGCTAGATGGGCAGCTGTCGACGTTCTTCAGTGGACCAGAGAACGGGTAGGTGCTAACCCTTTGGCGTGAACCCACTCGGGTGCCAGCAATTAGCCGCGCATGTGGCGCGAATCTCTTACTTGGAGCTAATCTTCTAATCTTCATTGCCAGACACTAACTCTGTCTAACCAAGCTCGTGGATCTGGATAATGACAGTTGTTGCAAGGCAATAATCTGGTCATCTTTGGCTGGAAGCCATGTTTACCATCGATGAGGACATAAGTGTGACCTGAAGTTCGGCCTCTCGCGCCGTAATGACGGGCTTCGCTGGGTTGCGCATGGGCAAGCTGCATGGCCAACCTACCTCGTCAGGCATGGCCGGCCTAGACGATGGGTCGAGGGCTGCAAAAAAGACGGGCAGGCTGCTTCATTAGACTGGTTTGTCTCGTCATTTGGTGGGTGGAGTTGAAGAGGAACCTGATACATTGTTGTGCCGCAATTATCATCCTAGTGTGATAGTCGTAGGGGTGGTGGAGTCTGTTCTTGCTTGGGGCCTCAGGCGCTTGCACGGATGCATTTGCTCTCTTACGGGCTGACTAGCGGCTACTCGGTCCCTGGATCGCTTCGCTGGCTGTGCAGCAGTCTTGGTGGAGCGTCAGCCGTAGAACTGAACCCCATAGGAGTGAAGTGATGCAGCTCTTTGATCGTTCTCTGTATGAGCTTGAACGTGGGCTGACGAGGGCGCTTTTTATTAAGTCAAGCTCGATTCCAGGTGAGCTAGGTCACGTGCGTCGATTCGACAACACCTCAGCCAAAGATTGAAGCTACCTGTCATGCTTTTCTTACTTGGGTGTCAAAGGTGGTGAATCTAGAAGCCTGGAGAGCTGCACCTTTGGTTGTTGAGTTTTAAAGATGACTAGCCGTGATAGAAGGTGGTGGTACATCCGCCGTCAACGGTAACGATCGAACCGGTCATGAATGAGGCATCGTCGGAGGCAAGAAAAGCCACCACCCTAGCCACCTCTGTCGTGTTCGCCTGGCGTCCCAGCGGTTGAAGTGCCGCGCTCTCCTCCCGTCGTTGCAGCATCTGAGCTGCTTGATCGGCAGGCAGACTCGCCCGACGTCCACCGAGATCTGTGTTGATGTAACCAGGGAGAACTGCGTTCACGCGAACCCCGAGAGGTCCGTAATCTACCGCTAGCTGCCTGGTTAGGTTGACGATGGCACCTTTGGTGGCGCAATAGGCAGGTGCAAATGGTGCACCGATAATGCCGTATGTGGAGGCGATATTGATGATCGCCGAGGGTGATTGATTTAGAAGATGTGGCATCGCATACTTCGTGGCTAGGAAGGTGCCGCGTAGATTAACACTGATGGTTTTGTCCCAATCATCGACATCGATCTCGTGCAGCCTTCCGTGTGCTCCACCTACTCCGGCATTATTAACCAGAATATCCAGCCGCCCGAGGTCCGCGGTGATCGTGTCGAGTAACCTCGCCGTCTCCTCGGAGTTCGAGATGTCACATAGATAGGAGTTGGCCTGCTGGCCCTTCGAGCGAATGTCGGCGACTACACGCTCAGCGCCATCGTGAATGTCACAGACTGCTACTGTGACACCCAGGTTGGCGAGGGAAAGCGAAATCGCTTCGCCAATACCACGTCCACCGCCTGTAACCAGTGCGACTCTTCCATTCATGCTCTGCTGTGTTTCCATATTTTCATCTCCTGCATAGTTGGCGTTCTCCTTCTGCCAACGTAGTTGGCCAGCGCCTTGTTATAGCGCGCCGGCTGCTCTGGTATTCGTAAAAGCATGTAGCGGTTGGTGCTACAGATGAAGCGATGTGCGCTAGCGACGAGATTTGGTGCCCACGGGCGCATAGCTGGATCGGCGATCCTGGGTTGGATTAGCTTCCGGTTGGCAAGGAGGGAGAGCTGCAAAAGTTGTACTTTTTGCATCTGAGACATCGAGGGCGTGCTTAATCTACAAGCCTCGAGCATTACGCGAATTTTGGGTGGCACTTTGCTTAACCATCGGCACCGACCATAGTTAATGATTTAATTTGTGTGATGCAATGAGAGTCGGCGATTGATGGCAACTAGAAATCGCGGCGACACTTCGCTGCCGTCTCCTGCGACCTATGATTAATGCTGCAGTTGCCGTGGTGGTAGACCGTGGTCGTGGCGCCGCCGGCATGACGCTTCTTGGTGGTCAGAGAACGGGTAATTGCATATGTGGTGTTATCGATTGGATGCAGCGCTCTGCGCACGGTTTTGACTGATCGAGGGGTAAGTGCGTTTTTGGTAGTCCGCACTGGATGGGCTGCGCGCCGGACACCTCTTGGGACGAACGCCCTCGATAAAAATCCCATGGTCAAACTCCATTTCGCTCGTGAACCTACTATACATCGACGCTCCGACATTCGCGTTGCATTAGATCATCAATTGGCGATCGGGTGACGTCAATACCTCGTTGCCATGGTCGCTAACACTTCGACCACCAGTGGGATAGGCCGTTCCGGCTAGTCATACTGGATTAGCCTCTCCGATGTGAACCAATCGTGCCAAGCCTGCTGTGCCCCAACCAACGCAGACGCCGTTGCTGCCATCGCCTTGGATGTAAGCTGATTTGGATAACCAACCCGGAAGGCGTTTCACCTGCCAGAGAACACGTGGGTCTCCTTTGACAGCCGCTTTACAATGGGCGCCAAGAACTGCCTTACCCTAGTCGGGCTGCCTAATTCATGGTGGCCGCGACCCGTCTGTCTTGTTTAGCTTGGACGTGGCGCTAGGGCTTTGACCTGGTGCTACTGCTAGCATGCAGTGACGGAGAAACAGGAGACTGGCGTCTCATACAGGAGGTGCTTCAACTGATATCAGATACTGCGACGAGCTTGGCCAAAGCGATGGCGCTCCAGTGGGGGCTTACCACGAAAAAGCTGAGCTATGAGGTCCTTGATTCGATGGTCCGTGTCGGAATTCTCGATGGCCCAATCACCAAGGTCAAGTCCGATGCTGCCTGGGCCGAACTCGAAGCAGCGGGACTTCTTGTCCCTGATCGAGTGGCTGGATATGCAAAGATCAACGGTGAATTTGGTAACGATCTATATTTCCAGCTGCTCGGTAGCGTCCATCATTCAGAGCTAGTTGGGGTATTGCGGAGTGCGGGTTATCGAGCCTATGCGATGGATCGATACCTTGAGGTTGGCAGGCTGCGGCTGAACGCCATGCAGGGCCACCGCCCAACGGGCGAATACTTTCACTCCTCGAAGGGCGGCGACGAGAGCGATGAGTTTCGGGAGGCGTTCTTCGACCGCTTCGATCGACGTCTCTTCGGCTACCTAATGCCCAGCTGGCGAGACCTGGTCGCGGGCCAGGCTCTGGCTAGTCATCTTTTGGACTTCGATGTATCCACCCTGGATATGGTGGATGCCTTGCTAGAGGAGGAGGTGACAGATGCTGAAATCCGGTTTGTTCTCGCGCAGATACTGTTCCTTCGAGGCGACAATGATCGAGCTCGAGCCTATGCCGATGATGAGTGGGGTATCTTTGCTCCATTTATTGATGCTCTCGCGCTGATACAGAAGGGAGAGTACGAGCTCGGTGCCAAGGTCTATGCTCGCGCGCTAACTGAATTTTCTAAGGTAACGCGCACCCGATTTGCCCCGATGTATCCGGTGACCGAGTTTTGGTATCCGATGGCATTGCTTGCCTCTGGTAGCGTTGCCGATCTCGAACGAGCACTCAAGTACTGTGTGGCAAGTTCGCACTCCAAGAATCCACCACGTTTTTCGCTCTTTGGCAAGTGGGTGCATGCGATCCGCGTGCGACTTGGGAGGGAAGGATTAGATCCAGAGGTCTTTGTCCAACCCTATGTTCGAGGGCTGGATGCACTCTTTGACCTGTTGCTGGCCGATTGGTTAGCTCCCGAGTTTGAAGCGGTACAACAGAAGACTGCGCATCTCCAGACTACCCACGAGAGGGCGCAGCTGGTTTTTGCTTCTTGTGGTTTTACTAGGCTGGAGGAGCTTGCCTCGACTGCCCTGGCACACGCTACCGGTGGAGAGGACTCATCGCCTTTCTTCGTCGGATCACAGCTGCCTCACTGGCGGCTCGTCCTCGATTCTCTGAGAGCCCTCGATGACTCTACTCCTGAGCGCGAGAGCCGTTATGTCTGGATTATCCACCAAACCGGAAGTGGACACCTTCGTTCTGTCGAACCCTCCCTGCAAGTCAAAGGAGTCAGAGGGTGGGGAAAGCCCAAGGTGGTGAGTCTGGCACGACTAGTGGCCGACAGCGACCTTCCTGGTGAGGATGCCCGAGTGCTGCGCTCGATTCGAAAGTTATCTGGTGGACGAAGTGGCGGCTATGACTTGGATTTGGGGGCCGCCATGATGAGTCTAATCGGGCACCCTAGGGTGGTTTTGAGTACCGATCCAGAGCGATTCATAGAGGTAGTCGAGGGGCGACCTGAGATCGTAGTTTTACAGACCGATGCTGGGTTTGAGGTTAGAGTAGAGCCGCCAACGCTGGCAGACCTTGTCGACCAGGCGAACGCAGCTATGTGGGGTCGAGCTCCCGATGCCGAGGTTTTGCGTGTTATCGTTGAGTCGCCAGCCCGACTGGTGGTGATCCGGCTCTCGAGGGCGCAGCGACAGGCGATTCAGCTGATGGGGAAGCGGTTCCAACTCCCGCGTGAGGCTGGAGGGGATGTCGATGGGATGCTGGCGGCGTTAAGCGCCCATTTTGAGATCCAATCTGACGAGGTCGTTGCTGGGAGAGTCGTAGATGCCGCAGCTAAGCTACGTTGCGAACTCAAACCACAGAACGAAGGCATCAGCATGCGTCTCGTCTCTGCACCACTTGGATCTTATGGACCCAGGCTCGTTCCTGGCGTTGGGCGTGCCAAGGTGGTAGCGAGGATCGACTCAGAGACTATAGCGGCGACTCGTGATCTCGACTGGGAGGCTGAGTTGGCCGAGAGAGTGACTGAGGCGCTGGGGGTTACGCGCAACGATATCGCCGCCGAGATCGAGTTCCAGACCGCGGATGAGGCGCTCGATGCGCTCGAGACCTTGAACGCATTCCTTGATGAACTCGAGCTTGACTGGCCCAAAGGCAAGGCGATCCAGGTATTTTCTCCTGGCTTGAGCGCTTTGCGAGTCTCGGTATCGAGCCAGCAGGATTGGTTGGCGATAAGAGGGGGAGTTCAGCTCGATAACGATAAGGTTCTGGCCATCAAGGAGCTGATCACCGCAGCCACCCGTGGCGCAAAGTTCGTGACTCTAAAGGAGGGACAGTACATTGCCCTGACCGGTGCGCTGAAGGAACGGGTGCTCGAACTTGCCGCCATCACCGACAGCTCTGGCAAGGAGGTGAAGGCATCCAAGCTAGCGGTTGGTGCGTTGTTAGAGATCGCCGATGGGGCGAAGGCAACCTTTGACACAAGCGTAGCGGAGCTGATTGAGCGTTTGCGAGAGGCAGAGAGGCTGGTCCCAATGCTGCCACCGACACTCGAGGCCGAGTTGCGTCCGTACCAGCACGAGGGATTCGTATGGGCTATGCGCCTTGCCGAGGCAGGATTCGGGGCTTGTTTGGCCGATGATATGGGTTTGGGCAAGACGCTCCAGGCGCTGGCGGTGACGCTAGCGCGGGTACGGTCCGATTCTGACCCGGCGCTGGTCGTCTGCCCGACCTCGGTGGTCGATAACTGGATCAAGGAGACGCTTCGCTTTGCACCAACCCTCAACCCGATCAACTACAGCCAAGTAGAT
>DAHXNM010000091.1 GCA_027365375.1 Ferrimicrobium sp.
TGTCGGTGATATTGGTGGCGATGAGCTCGATCACGGAGGGGTCGAGGCGGAATCCGGAGTCTTCAGCCTTACGTTGGAGAATTGCGGATCGCGTCTCAAGGTCAGGCGGTTGGACATCGGTGATGAGCCCCATCGCAAATCGACTGCGTAGACGCTCTTCGAGGGTGGCGATGGCTTTAGGTGATCGATCAGAGGTGAGGACGATCTGTTTTTGCGCGCCGTACAGGTAGTTGAAGGTGTGGAAGAACTCCTCCTGAATAGCCTCTTTGTTCTGAAGGAACTGGATGTCATCGACAAGGAGTACGTCACATTCGCGATAGCGCGCCTTGAAGTCAGAGGTTTTGTTACGTTGAATGGCATCGACGAACTCATTAAGGAAGGTCTCCGTGGAGACATATTTCACATACTTATCACGGTAGTTGTGTCGAAGGTAGTTACCAATAGCATGAAGAAGGTGTGTCTTGCCCAGTCCAGCACCACCATGAATAAAAAGTGGGTTGTAGGAGGCAGCCGGTGTCTCGGCTACCGCAAGGGATGCGGCATGGGCGAATCGGTTGGAGGATCCGATCACAAAAGCTTCAAAGGTGTAACGGGGGTCAAAAGCGCTCGAGAGGCGAGCCTTAGCGTTTGATTGTCGTACGGGAGCTCGGTTCTGTCCAAAGAGATCCTCCTCAACGATACCGGGGTCTGTGCGGTCAGCGCGATACGCGAGATTCTCGTTTGCTCGAACCTGGATCTTCACCGGAACGTGATGGCCGATCGCCTCTGAGAAGAGGGTTCCGAGGACTTCGCGATACTTGGTCTCAAGCCGCTCCTTGGCCAACGGTGAAGGAGTCGCTAGCACGACCTCCTCAGTCGTGATCATCACTGGCGTGATGGAGATGAACCACGTCTTCCACGCCGCCTCACCGACGTGGTCACGGAAGCGTTCTGAGATGCTGTTCCATAGATCCTCATGCTCTGGCAAGAGGCCCTCCTCTCTTATCCACAGAGTTGTCAACCTGTGGATATGAACCTGTGGAAAACTGTTGCTGTCCAGAGTAACGCACCATCATAGATGAGTTTTGCAGGGCTGTTGAGCACTTCGCGGTATTTCATTGCTCACGATAGCCAGTAAGAAGCCTCTATCACCACTGTGTTGGGTGAGAGCAGCTATGCTGTACGGGTTGAGTACCCGTCCGGAGTAGGACGGCGGTAAGGGAGTTAGTGTGAAGAGGACATTTCAGCCGAATAATCGTCGGCGATCACGAAAGCATGGTTTCCGTCACCGAATGGCGACGAGAGCTGGTCGAGCCATCATCAAGGCCCGTCGTGTTAAGGGAAGAGCGCGTCTCTCCGCATAGTGGGTGGTTGAACTCGAGTCATTGCGGACCCGCGCAGAGTTCGATAGCGTCTTTGCCCAGGGCAAGAGGTGGCGCGGTCGTTATATCAATGTGGTCTTCCTTGTCGACACTTGCATCGACACTGACCGAAATGTCCTAGGAACTCCTCGGCTGGGTATAGCGGTGGCGCGTCGCTTTGGCAATGCGGTGGAACGGAATCGGTTCCGTCGCAGGGTTCGAGAGGTGCTGAGGACGTTAGATTTTCCAGCGGGAAGCTACTTCGTCAGTCCGCGCTTGCCCTGTGATGCTGTGTCGTTTGCAGGTTTGAGAGACGACTTCACTAGGCTGTGTGTCGAAGGACTCGGCTGCCGTACGAAGAAGGTGACGCATGAGCGCTAAGAAGCTCTCACCCCTACAGGTCCTCATGGTGAAGGTAATCGATGGGTATCAGTTTGTTCGACGTGGTCGTCCATCCCCTTGCCGCTACCTACCAAGTTGTTCCGAGTATACCAAAGAAGCGATCCAAGAATATGGCGGTCTACGAGGGGTGTGGCTCGGTGTTCGCAGAGTCGCTCGATGTAATCCGTTTGGGTCAAGTGGCTATGACCCTGTTCCTCCAAAGACGCATGGCGCAAAACATGGGAGAAAGTTGAATCATGAACATACTCGGTGATATTCTACGCCCGATCTTTGACCTGCTCGCAGGCATTATCACATTCTGGTATGCACTGATACCGAGCTATGGCATCGCGATATCACTCCTAACGATCACGGTTATGGTGGCCATCTCGCCGTTGACCATCAAGAGTACGAAATCGATGCTACAGATGCAAGCGATTCAGCCAAAAATCAAAGAGCTACAGAAGCAGTTCAAGGGTGATCGCCAAGGTCTGGCCGAGGCCCAGCAAGCTCTTTTTAAGGAAAACAAAGTCTCCCCTGCCGGTGGCTGTTTGCCGATGTTGCTCCAGTTCCCGTTGCTGATCGTGATGTATGATGTCATCAGAGGCCTGACCAACACCGTCAAGACCGCTCATGGGATCGTCGCCTCGCCGAAGTACATTATTCATTCCAGCTTGCTTTACAAACACTTGGTGATTAACCATGGCGTGATGAAGTTCTTGGGACTGAACCTTACGCTGACGGCGTTGCATCTGCATCTGGGGTTTCTCGACTCCTTGCCGTATTATCTCTTGGTCATTATCTCTGTCGGTCTGCAGTACCTGCAGATAAAACAGATTACCGGCAAGAACCCCGCCGCCGCAGCAGCGAATCCGATGGCATCGAAGACCCAGCAAATATCGACATTGGTGTTTGGATTTATCTACCTAGACATCCCAGCCGGTGTTGTTGTGTACTTCCTCGTCTCTGGTATTTTCCGCGTCGTGCAGCAAGAGTTGATGTGGCGACACGATCCCACCCTCCGAGCGCATTCAGTGGAGGCCCGCAGGAAGGCATCCGAGGGAAAGCAAAATCAAGTGATCGAAGCGAGGGAGGTCGTTCGCAGACCGTCGCCGCAACGCAACATTCTGCGGAGATTACTGCCTGGAGCTACCCCGGCGCTATCAACGGATAGCAACGCGAGCCCAATCGATCCACCAAAGCCGCGAGCGCCTCGGGATAATCGTTCCAATAAGAAGAAAAAGCGTCGCTAGTCTATCTTCTAGCTGATGGGGCTGTGATGGCCAAAAAAATAGAGAGACAAGGAGCTAACTGCTGCAATGGAGTGGATTGAAACCACTGGTAAGGATCTCGATGAGGCGAAGGAACTCGCCCTCGAGCACTTAGGTGTCGAGGAGAGTGAAATAGAGTTTGAGGTCCTGGATGAAGGACGCTCTAGTTTTCTAGGGTTTGGCAGGAAGTCAGCGCGTATTCGAGCCCGACTCCGCCCGTCGTTCCCCAATCCAAAACGTGAGCGCAAGCCGAGGAAACCAAGGCAACAAAGTGCAGGTACCGCCTCGTCACCATCGCCTGTATCAAACAGCGAGGCTTCGAGCGATAGAATCGAAAAGCCCAGGGCTGAGAGGCCACGAACCGAGAGACCAAAGGAGTCAAAGAAAGTGGAGTCAGAGGAGAATGCCGCACCGCGAGCTGAGCGTG
>DAHXNM010000115.1 GCA_027365375.1 Ferrimicrobium sp.
GTCGAGGATCTGTGGCTAGCTTTTGCCTGCTCCAGTCCAGCGATTGAGCTACTTATCGTGGATGGTGCAGAGATCTTACCATCGACTTCGCGACCAGCCCTGGAGCCAGTTGTAGCCCAGGGGATCCCGGTTGCATTTCAAAGACTTGTTGAACAGGTCTTTGGATCGTTGGGCGACCCCGAGTATGTTTGCTACAGCGACTCATTCTTTGCCGAATATCTGGGTGTCCCTGTCCTAGGCATGATAGGGGAGTCATTGGTAGCGGGTGTCGACCCTCGAGATCAGGCTATGGCTCGAGAGACTGCGATGACCGCTGATGCACTGCTTTCGTTCGCGCGTGAGATTGTGGAGACACTTGTTGCTTCGAGGCGTCAACGGAGTGGGCGTTATGACTTCTCCCGGGTGGCGGTGGGCAGACTGCTGCGCTCATTGTATATCCCCCACCGAGCTGGCATTGTACCGCTTGAATATGGAGAGGTGGGGCATGCTCGTGCGCGTGCCTACGCGAGTGGCAATGGATGCTTCTATGGCTTTGGCAGTGGGCTCGATCTTTGGCTGATCATAGAGACGGCGGTTCTGTGCCAACTTGAGGGAGAGGCGAGCCAGGTGGTCTACGTCCTTGATCAGGAACCATTGAGGGTCTTCGCTGAGCTGGCTAGGCTGGTAGGCATACCGTATTCGATCGAGGTCAAGGAGCTAACCGGTGGCTGATGGGCGTCTGGAAAAGTTCGAGCTCGAGTACCAGCGCAGCGTCGAGGAGATGTCTGATCCTAAGTTGTTTCAGGATCAGCATCGTGCTCGTGAGGTTGCGCGACGTCACAAGGCGCTCGAGGAGATAGTTGCTACGCTACGTGATGTCGATCAACTCCAGGAGGATCTCTCGGCAGCTACTGAGTTCTATCAGGCTACTGCGGCCGAAGAGCGGTCGCTATGGGCGGATGAGATCTCGACCCTCGAGGCAGCATTGGCGGCGAAGACCGATGAGTTGGAGATCCT
The DNA here is from genome assembly GCA_027365375.1 of Ferrimicrobium sp. GTDB lineage: Bacteria > Actinomycetota > Acidimicrobiia > Acidimicrobiales > Acidimicrobiaceae > Ferrimicrobium. The sequence goes on from DAHXNM010000115.1 coordinate 997, forward strand.
TCTGTTGCCGCAAGACCCGAATGATGGTCGTAATGTAATACTCGAGATTCGGGGAGCCGAGGGTGGGGAGGAGGCGAATCTATTCGCTAAGGATCTTACCGAGATGTTCCAGCGGTTTGGTGACAAGATGGGTTGGCGAGTTGAGATGCTAGCGGCTGATCCATCTGACCATGGCGGTTATAACTTCGCGTCTCTTTTGGTAAAGGGTGAGGATGCTTGGCGGCGTTTGAAGCACGAGGCAGGACCTCATAGGGTACAACGGGTACCCGTGACCGAGACGCAGGGGAGAGTTCATACATCCTCTGCAACTGTGACTGTACTACCAGAGGCTGATGAGGTTGAGGTCCAGATCGACCCGAATGATCTGCGTATAGATGTGTATCGCTCCACTGGCCCAGGTGGGCAGTCGGTCAACACCACCGACTCAGCGGTCAGGATTACCCATATTCCCACTGGGATCGTGGTCGCCATGCAGGACGAGAAGAGCCAGATTCAAAACCGTGCTAAAGCCTTGCAGGTGTTACGTGCGCGGTTATTGAAGGCGGAGCAGGATCGCGTGAATGAGGAGCTCTCAAGAACACGCAAGTCCCAGGTCGGTGGTGGTGGGCGATCCGAGAAGATCCGCACCTACAACTTCAAGGAGAATCGGGTTACCGACCATCGGATCAAGCTGACCCTCTACCGCCTTGACCAGATTCTGATGGGTGATCTGGTTGAGATCTCTGATGCGCTAATCCAGGATGAGAGATCGCGGCAGCTGCTAGACCAGGACGATGATCGCTGACACTCCAGGAGCACGTATTGAGGGTACTAGCGCTTACTCGGTTAGCGAGCAGCGCTGGTTGGAGCAGGCCGCCAAGGAGGAGGCTGACCGCGATGGAGGCTCGAAGTCTGCCATTCTCGCCGATTACCAGCGACGACTGGACGCTGGTGAACCACTCCAATACGTACTTGGTAGTTGGCAGTTCAGGTGGTTGGAGTTGCGAGTAGACAGTCGAGCACTTATACCTCGTCCCGAGACCGAACTCATCGTTGATCTCATTATGGCGGCGCTGGGAGATGTCCGCTCGGGCAAGGTTTTGGAGTTGGGTACAGGGAGCGGTGCTATTGCGGCTTCGATAGCTTTTGAGTGTCCCGATCTTGTGTTGGTGGCTACTGACTCATCTGCGGACGCGTTGGCGCTGGCTGAGATGAATCTTGTCAGTTGCGGAGTTGATGACAGGGTGACACTCCGATTGGGGGACTGGTGGGAGGCGGTAGATACTGACGAGCGCTTCAGGTTGATCTGTTCGAACCCGCCCTATATAGCGGAGGCCGAGTGGCTGGGACTCGATGCGGTAGTCCGCGATTGGGAGCCACAAGGTGCGTTGTTGGCGGGTAGGACCGGTCTCGAATGCTACCAGGTGATCTTTGGCCAGGCGCACCGATACCTAGAGGAAGGACGCGGTGTAGTCGTGGTGGAGATAGGTGCAACACAAGGTGGCGACGTGCAACAGATCGCAATGGCGGCGGGTTTCGATGATGTTAGCCTGAGCCAGGACCTGGTAGGTAGAGATAGATTTGTGGTAGCACGAGGATGATCGGGAATCAACCGTTGGTACGGGTCTTCGATCTTCGTACTGGTTGTGTCTATGAACGTGATAGGACGGCCTCCATCGCCTGGGCTAGATCCGAACTCAACGCTGGACATTGTATTATCTGCCCGACCGACACCGTCTTTGGCCTTCTGGCTAACGCACGAGATGCCAAGGCTGTTGCCCGAATTGCCCAGATCAAGGGGCGCACGAGTGCCACTCCGCCGCCTGTGCTGATCGATAGTGTAGCGACCGCAAAACGGCTCGTCACCGCCGTTGCGTGGAGATCGTTGGAGTCGATTATCGACCTTTGGCCCGGACCACTCTCGGTCATCGTGGAGACCGATGATCCGCTTGCTAGGGCGGTCAACCCACTTAAGGGCACTGTCGCTCTCAGGGTTCCCGCGCTGGATTGGTTGCGAGAGATGTGTCTTGACCTCCCGCTTGCGGCTTCGTCGGCGAATCGACATGGTATACCAACCGCAACCGAGATCAAACTGGTCATCAGCTCGCTGGACGAGGGCGTAGGTGGCGGTACGCTTGGGGCTACTGGGCTCACCTTGGCTGTCGATTACGGTAGCGTTGGAACCGTTGGATCTACGGTGATCGACTTGACAACGCAACCGCCGGCGATGGTGCGAGAAGGGGCGTTGAGCTACGATACGCTCGTTCGTCGACTGCCAGAGCTTCTGCCCCTCGATAGGTCGACCAGCTGAGGCTGGCCGCTTCTTGGTGGCCACACCATGCAGGCGAGTTTTCGAGTCGTCTTCCTCTACACTCAGTGGTATCGATTCGGTGATGTGCGGGGTCGATGATTCGAAAAAGGGGGTTCCCTGTTGAGTTCACCTGAGTTGCTCCAAAGACAGGATCCTGAAGTCGCGAGGCTGATCGACGAGGAGCAAGAGCGTCAACGAACTACTCTACAGCTGATCGCCTCTGAGAACTTCGCATCTCGTGCAGTGATGGAGGCGACCGGCAGTGTCCTGACCAATAAGTATGCAGAGGGTTATCCGAGTCGGCGTTACTACGGTGGCAACCAGATCATTGACCAGGTAGAGACGTTAGCTATCGAGCGTTGTAAGCAGCTGTTTGGGGCACCTTATGCGAATGTCCAGCCACACGCCGGTGCTAACGCTAACGCTGCTGCCTATTTGGCTTTGCTTGAGCCTAGAGATCGTGTGCTCGCCATGCGACTAGACCAAGGAGGGCACCTCACTCATGGCTCTCCGGTCAATTTTTCCGGTCAGATCTATGACTTTGTCTCCTATGGGGTTCGTGAATCAGATCCGAACCGAGAGTGGCTAGATCTCGATCAGATGCGCCAACTCGCGCTGGAGCAACGGCCAAAGCTGATCGTCATCGGGGCGACAGCCTACTCGCGTATCATCGAGGTCGATCCTGTTCGCGAGATCGCCGACGAGGTTGGCGCTTTGGTGCTATTTGATGCAGCTCATGTAGCCGGGTTGATAGCAGCCGGCGTCTATCCCAACCCTCTGTTCACACGGTCAGGTGAACGTGGTGCTGATGTTGTTACCTTTACCACTCACAAGACCTTGCGAGGTCCTCGTGGTGCTGCCATAATTGCGCACGAGGATCTTGGAAAGAGTCTGGACAAGGCGGTATTTCCAGGATTACAAGGTGGTCCTCTAGAACATGCGATAGCTGCTAAAGCAGTCGCCTTTCGAGAAGCATTGGAACCCGGCTTTCGTCAGTATGGTCAAAGCGTGGTCGACAACGCTCGTGTGCTTGCAGATTCGCTCAGTGCGGAGGGTTTTCGCATCGTCTCTGGCGGCACCGATGTGCATCTTTTGCTTGTTGACCTACGAGATTTCGATGCCGAGCTCGATGGGCGAACTGCGCAGGTAAGGCTCGATCGCAGTGGTATAACCTGTAATCGAAATCAGATTCCGTTTGATCCACGCTCTCCGTTTGTCACCAGTGGGCTGCGTCTCGGTACTGCTGCTATGACCACGGCAGGTATGTCTGCTGACCAGATGAAGACGGTCGCATCCTTGATCTCTCGAGTTTTGCGTACCGACGACGACAAAACGTGTGAAGAGGTTCGACGCGAGATCGCTGATCTTTGCCGTTCCTTCCCTCCACCTTCCGAGAGGTAGCGTGCAATACGTCCTGGTGACGCTGGTCGCTGCAGTCGTTACGTTCTTGGTTGTGCCGCTTGTTCGACGGATCGCTTTCCGGACTAATCAGGTAGTTCAGCCAGGTGGGCGCATGGCCCACCTGAAGCCAACACCAACCTTGGGTGGTATTGGCATGCTGGTAGGCTTCGCGGCAGCTATTGGTGTCGGCAGTCTGATGCATGCCTTTCGTCCAGTGTTCATCGCCTCCTCTGAACCTACCGGTGTACTGCTAGCAGCTATTGCCATCACCGGCATAGGTGTGGTCGACGATGTCTGGAACCTGTCAGCACCGGCCAAAGTGGCTGGGCAGGTGCTCTCAGCCTCTTTGCTTTGGATCTTTGGCGTCACTATGTTCTGGTTCAAGGTGCCGTTTGCAGGTATCGTGGTGCTGTCGAATTCGCTTACGCCGTTGCTGACCGCTATCTGGGTTATAGCGATGGAGAATGCGATAAACCTGATTGACGGACTCGATGGCCTTGCCTCTGGGATAGTAGCGATCGCATCGCTAGCTTTTGGCCTTTACTCACTCCGACTAGAGGCGCTCGGACAACTGCCTAGCTCCTCCATTGGCCCGATTATTGCGTTCGCAGTGCTTGGAGTCTGTGTTGGCTTCTTGCCACACAACTGGAACCCTGCCAAGATTTTTATGGGTGACACCGGTGCGATGCTTCTCGGACTGCTCCTAGCGGCTAGCACATCGGTGGTGGGTGGGCGTACCGCCAACGTGTCCGACCAAACCTTCTTCTTCTTTGCGCCATTGGTGATTCCATTTGTGATCCTTGGAGTCCCAATGGCAGATTTAGTGTTTTCTGTGTTACGTCGCACCGCTCACCACGTCAGCTTCGCCACACCCGATAAGAAGCACCTTCACCACCGCTTGATGGAGATGGGACACGGTCCCCGGCGATCGGTAGCGATTCTCTGGGCATGGACGGCTATCCTCTCCGCCTTCGCGCTTCTGCCAACCTACGTGAGTGGGCTTGGATTTGAACTTCCAATCGCGGTAGCGGCCGTGGGAGTGCTACTGTATACCCTGTTCCATCCTGATTTAAAGGGGACACATTCGCGAAGTGGACGAGCTATGCAGGTCATCCGACGCAAGGATGTAAGGACTGATCGATGAGTCCTACTGTTCTGGCCCGGATGACAGTGGGTTGGCCTATAGCTGGTAGAGTATTCTAGGTTTGGTTCGGAAGAGGTTCGATCGTGGACAGCCGTTCAGTGGCCCGTGGTATGGTATCGAGTTTTAGTGAGGCGATCGCCAAGATGATTGAGTCCTTCGGGACGATGGTGCTCTCGCTCGTGATAGCCGTCCTGGTTGGTCAGTGGACTCACTCATGGGCGTGGGGAGTAGGGATAGCTGTTTTTGGGGTTGTGGGATCTATTCTCTCTATGTACTATCGGTCAAAGGCCGAGCTCGACAGCAGTCCGATTCCGGTAAAGACTCGTCGCCCCGAGAGAGGCGGTGTCTCACGCTTGTTGGAGTCGGATCTCGAGCTTTCAGACGATGTTCGCCAGGCAGATGCATGGCTGAGGAGGAAGAAGTAGCTTGTCTAGCGCGTCTACCCAGCCTGAGGTGAGTATCGCCAAGGGGTTTCTTGTTCGCCTGCTCATCGTTGCACCTGTTGCGGTGGCGGTTTCGTGGGCCGTTGCTGGCGATCGGGGTCTGTGGTCATCTCTCTACGGATTAGCCTTGGTGGCGGTCAACTTTGCGATCATGATGTTGTTCTTCCGTGAAGGTGCCAAGTTTGGCATGACCGGTTTGATGGCGGCGGCGTTTATCTCGTTATTGGTAGGCCTTGGAGTTCTCACTGCGGCGATTATCCCTGTGGCACGTGCATCGTGGATGGATCTCGTTGTCTTTGGCCTAGTGGTGATCCTTGGCCACCTCGCTGCCGTGGTTATCGAGGCGCGGAGGGTATCCGGGCGACTAGGAGACAACGGACTCGCGCCTTGGAGACTGGTTCGATGATTTTCGCTGCCATAAACTTTCCTCCTATCGCGGAGCTTTTGAACTGGAAGCCGATCGCCTTTGGCGGCACTGCCTTGATGTTCAACAAGATCGCAGTTCTCACTCTGTTGTCGGCGGCAATCACGTTGGTCTTATTCTTCATCGCAGGACGGCGCCAGAATCTAGTTCCGCGTGGCATCCAGAACATCATGGAGTCGGCGGTCGACTTCATCACCAACTCTGTCGTTATTGATGTAATGGGTCAGGAGGGGCTGGCATGGGTACCTTGGCTCACCGGGCTCTTCTTTTTCATCCTCTTCAACAACCTGTTTGAGGTCATCCCCTTTATCCAGATGCCTGCGACGGCCAGAACTAGCGTCACTATCCCGCTCGCATTGATTGTCTACGTCACCTTTATCGTGGTCGGCATCAAGAAGCAGGGTTTTGGCGGTTATTTCAAGTCGGCGCTTGTCCCAAGTGGAGTGCCAGTTGCTCTTTTGATTCTCCTCGTCCCCATTGAGCTGTTGTCGACTTTTATAGTGCGCCCCTTCGCTCTGGCAGTCCGATTGTTTGGCAACATGCTTGCGGGCCATCTCCTGTTGGTGACGTTCGCAGTTATCTCGGAGGCTCTGTTCGTTCGAAGCATCGGTCTGATCGTGCTGCCGCTGCCAGCTGCTACCCTGGTTGTGTTGACTGGCTACGAGATCTTCGTCGGATTTCTTCAGGCTTTTATTTTTACCATCTTGACCGCCGTCTACTTGGGCGAATCTTCGGGAGGTGGGCACTAAGGAGTTTGTCTAAGTTCGTCGTGAGCAATAAATGCTCATTAAAGGGTTGGTATCGAATATTTAGATGGAGAGGAAAGCAAGTTAATGCATAGCATGATGGCGACAATTATCGCAGTAGCGGCAAATGTCAACTTACGAAAAGGCCTTGCGGAGCTTGGGTCTGGCTTGGCGTATGGCCTTGCTGCGCTCGGGCCTGGTATTGGTATTGGAATTATCTTTGGTCAGGCGATCTCGGCGATCGCGAGACAGCCGGAGACTGCTGGACCGGTTCGGTCGCTCGCCTTCTTGGGGTTTGCACTTGCTGAGGCACTCGCTTTGATCGGCTTCGTTGTCTTCGTCCTCTTGAAGTACACTGGTTAAGGAATAGCCTCGTGCTTTTCGGAGTAGTTACGCAGTCACCGAACCCTATTTTGCCCTCGACGGGTGAGATAATTTGGTCGGTAATCTCGTTTGTCATTCTCTTGGCTGTGTTGGTTAAGTTTGCTTTCCCACCAGTAGCCTCCATGATGGCAAAACGTAGCGATAAGATCCGCGACGACCTTGAGGCGGCGGAGACGGCTCGCCGTGATGCTGAGCGCATTGCGGAGGAGCGACGAGCGGAGTTGAGTCGCGCTCGAGAAGAGGGCCAGCGGATCATCGAAGATGCGCGTGCAACTGGCGAGGCGCTGCGTCAAGAGGCGGTCGCCGAGGCCCAGCGAGAGGCACAACTAGTTCGTGAACAGGCTCAGCTGCAGGTCGCGGCGGAGCGTTCACGGCTCGTCTTGGAGCTCCGAGGTGAGTTAGCAGGGATGGCAATTGAGCTTTCGACTCGTATTCTCGCGCACGAGCTTGCAGCGAGTGAGGTTGACCCACTCGTGGAGTCCTTCCTCGCGGAGGCGGATTCGGAGTAGAGATGAGAGAGCGAACCCGTGGCTTCGCCATCGCCATCCGCGACCTATTGGCCAAGGATGGAGAGTTGGCGCATGCGAGAGAAGAGCTGGCATCGGTGGTGTCGCTAGTAGAGGGGTCGGTTGAACTCACCGATCTGCTCGTCGACCGTGGGTTGCGAC
>DAHXNM010000163.1 GCA_027365375.1 Ferrimicrobium sp.
TAGGATTTTCTTCCACAGGGGCCCTCCAGTGATGAGTTGTTGAACTATCCCATTCTGGCAGAGCCCCTATGACCCTCCCAAACTCACCCCTGGCTGGCGGCTACAACCGACTAAATTCCCCACTTAAATCCGAAGTCCCACCAAAGATCTAACAGTGCTGCCCATACTCGTCGCGTACGCTGATACTTTAGATAGCGATAGTCTTGTCATCCCACCCCGAAGGTGAAAGTTGAAGCGATACCAAGCTTTTTCGCGGCCCACATCATAGACGATGGGACCGTAGTGTCGCCTCCATCCAGCGACACATGGACTTACCCTGACTGCCTGGCCAGCGGTTTCAAGACTGCTTAAGGTGTGGTCACCACGAACAATCCCAAGTCCACCGATTTTATCCTAAGCCGGGGGCTTGGGGAAGAAATCAACTAAACCACCAATTGGTCCATCACAAGCTGTCCATTCTCAAACACGTAACCGACCAGCAGAAGCGTAGACTCATCTGCCAATCTTCGTCAATGTGGAATGTCGGCCAAGTCGGCTTTTCTGAGATTCGCACTGAAACGCGCCATTGCTGGAATCCGCACTCGTCTCACGGTCGTCACTGTTATTCCAAAACTCCGTCTTGCCGGCGCGCTTTTGAACAATCGAATCACTTTCGCCTCCCTCTACGTTTTCCTACTCAGTAGTGAGGCCAGTTCAGTCAAGTGGTTCCAAATTGGCTGCGTATTCCGGCTGAACCAATGCCTTCCAAAGTTGGTTATTCCATTCGGTCGTTAACCAACATAGGAATAGCAGTGTCGCTTACTGCTGGCGACCCGTCAGCTATGCAATCGCAACTCCGTCCTCGGAATGCGCAGGAGTGGCCAAGAGGCCCCGCGGTGGCTCACCCCTTGAGTACGATTATCAAACTATGTAGCTGGGGAGCTTTAGCTGATGATAACGTCCCCTAAGGCGCCAAGTGCTGTCATCAAGAGGTCGGTGACTGGTTCGGTGATGTCTTGACGACCGGGCATTAATGCTTCAGGGGATGGGATGCTGATGCGAGTTCCTGTGTCTGTCTCGTCAAGTACAACGTTGCAGGGGAGCAACAGTGCGACCGATCGATCAGTGGTTAGGGCCTCGTAGGCGAATTGCGGGTTACAAGCGCCGAGAATTTTCATATTACCAATGGATTGATTGAGCTTGGCAGCCAAGGTAGCACCTAGGTCGATCTCGCTCAGGATGCCAAAGCCGACCTCACTGAGTTGAGTCCGGATCATCGCCTCAGCTTCAGGTAGTGGTTTGGTAGTCTGAACTGATAGCGATTGCATTGGTTCTCTCCCTTGCTTGTTCCCTTTGCATTCTAGTTGCTGATAGGGAACTTGAATTGCGAGCTTATGTTGGGGCGCGACGTCTCCATCGGAGCCACAACACACCGACGATTCTCCAGCCGAGTTCGGTAAGGGCAAAGTAGCCAAGTGAGACGAAGATAAAGGGTATCGCAATTCCTTGATTCGCTACTACCCGCAAGGCCATTCCCACGGCAACTGTAGCTAGCCACACGATCACCGCTGACCAGCCAAGCGGACTCCGCCAGTGACGAGTGACCAACCAACCAACGACCACTCCTGTTGCAAAAGGCCAAGCGGTCGAGGCGATGCCGGCCAGGTCGTCGACATGGCCATGAACATCGCGTCCTACGGACACGAAAATCAACACTGCCAAAAGATCGAGTAGAATCATCCACGCACCCTGGGCACGACTTGCTGCCCGATTCCTATTCACTTGGTTCAATGCTATGACCCCAAACCGTGTGGGATACCGCCATCGTCGTCGCTGTCTTGCTCTAGAAGTACAACCGAGGCGGTGACTCCAGCCTGTGAGAGATGAAGGGTTGTCGATCGCGAGTCGTGCCACACTTGCCAGTCGGCTGGATCGGGTAGTTGGAGGGCGTCGTGGAACTCGACGGTGACACGGTTGTAAGGGGCGATCTGTGAGGCCGTACCTCGCACGGTGGGGGCGAGTATGTCTTCTGCTAGCGCGAGATGGATTGCGTTGTTGACGTGATCGACGATGTCGAGGTCGCTATAGCGCAAGGGAATACTCCCAACCGCGGAAGACTCCTTCTTGGGGACCGATAGTTCAAAGCGTGGCTTCACATTCCGTCCGTTGGCGGATGGGCCAAACACCTCTAGGAACCCATCTGGTAGCGAGCGAGGAAAGCCAGTAGCGGGAGCCACGTTGACCCAGAGAGCTTTCGCCTTAGCGACTCGGTCTCCGTTGTGATAGAGGTCGGTACGTCGCTCAGCCCAAGCTCTTCCGAGTCCAGAGCACCAGGTGCGTGTCTCAATGGCATCGAGATAACGCGGCCGCGCACTCAGGCGAGTAACTACCCTGCGAAGGATCCACAGCCCTTTGTCGGCGGCGGGTGAGCTTTCGTTGTCTAGTGTCGCGGCATTATGGAGAATCCGGGCAAGTCCATCGAGGCGTAACCTGCCCAATGGATCGCAGTCCGACAGCAGGTTCCAGTGTTCGCTGACGAAGATCCGACCGTCTTGGGGTTCCGGGGTAAATTCCACCCTTTTTACCCTAATGTGCTGCAGAGGTTGCGCTGGACGGGTGCGCTTGTGGGCAAAATTCGATGGTTGGAGAATACAGGCCTGTCTCTACTCACTAAAACGTGCTCTGAGGACCTTCTTGTCAAATTTGCCAACGGAGGTCCGCGGAACCTCGTCGATGACTTCGACTCGATCTGGGAGCTGCCACTTGGGGAA
>DAHXNM010000169.1 GCA_027365375.1 Ferrimicrobium sp.
TGAGCAATGATCGGCTCGCCACAAGCCTCGACACGATCGAACTCATATAACCAGCAGCGATTGAGAGTCTCTGTGGGTGCAAAGGTCGGGCCAAACTGCCCCGTCGATGCCAGAAGACGGCAGCGAGCATCCTTGGCCAGAAACTCTTGCCAACCGCGCGAAGCAACGACACCTCTAACTCTAGGGGACTAATCCGATCGACTCTTTAGGCCATCGGCGCCCTCAAAGGAAAGCATGAGATTATGTAACACGCTGATTATGCCGCCATATTCGACAGAAATCAGGCGGTGGATAGCGACCTGTGAACGGCTATGCCATGGATTCCTGCATGATCTTGATGCATCTTCTGCACAAACATAGAGCGCTGATCATCAGCACCGTAACTCGTCATCTACAAACAGAACCCCCTGGACGGCTACTGCCGAACAAATGTGGCTCTCGGTCGAGCCGTGAGTTGCCATAATCGCTACTCGATGACGCATGACATTTGTCGCTTAAGCTATCTCCGGTTCTTGTGATGGACTTGGACGGCGATCTTCGCCGATCCATCTACTAGAGAAACGATATAGCCAAGCAGCTGGACTATTCGGTGTTTAGACTGGACACCACCTATGAACCGAGAATCGCGCACCATCACACTCGTTGTGTCGATTGCATCTGCGACCACCACCACGCTCCCAGCCTTCCTCACGGGCGCGCTCGCAGTAGTGATCCGGCGCCACCTCGGACTCACCACGACCCAGTTGGGCCTCCTTGTCTCTACGTTCTTCGCTGCCGCGATCCCCTTCTCCTTGCTCATCGGACCCCGGGTCAAACTGCTAGGAGTCGAGAGACTAATGCGTGCAGCTGTAGCTTCCACCGTGGTCAGCCTGCTTACCATTGCACTCCTAGACCGCTCGTTTCTTAGCATTCTCATATCCCTGGTCCTCGCCGGAGCCGCAAACGGGGTCATGCAACCAACCGTAAATCAATTTCTGGTTGGGCGCATCAAACTCAAAGGACAGGGACTCGCCTTTGGCATCAAGCAAGCAGCCGTCCCGCTAGCGACGCTGTTGGCTGGATTGGCTGTGCCTCTCGTGGCGCTCACCATCGGCTGGCAATACGGTTATCTAGGTGCCGCAATCTTCGGTGCACTTACCTTCATCGCGATTCCCTCCACAAACAAAGGTTCCGCTGAAGAGAGAGGTCGACTCGCAACCAAGGTTGTACTCGGGCCCATCATCATCCTCTCCATCGGGATGGCCTTCGGAGCCGGAGCAGCCAACGCCATGGGGGCATTCCTCGTCAGTTCGAATGTTCACAGTGGGTTCTCTGCTGGCACGGCAGGTTACCTGGCGGCGATTGGAAGTGCAAGCTCATTTATAACTCGTATTATGTCCGGCTTCTTTGCCGACCGGAGACGTGGGAATCACCTCACCGTCGTAGCTGCGATGCTAATGATCGGAGCTATCGGTTACCTTCTCCTATCGCTTGGCGACCCCGAACTCGTTATATTTGCCGGAGTCCTCGCCTATGCAGCTGGATGGGGATGGAATGGCGTCTTCAACTATGCGATCACAAAGACACACCCAAGCTCTATTGCACACGCAACCGGCATTACCCAGGCCGGCCTATATTGTGGCTCGCTCCTAGGACCGACCCTATTCGGCGTTCTGGTCGACCACTACAGCTTCGCAGTCGCTTGGCAAGTCAACGCAGTCTTTGCAGTCATAGGCGCAATTGCGATGTGGATCGGCAGAAGAGCACTCAGAGCCGAGCTAGCCCAACGCGACCTTGAAGCCTAACCTGAGCGTACGACCTCCAGTCACAACCGCCACCGATTAGCCGTTCGACGACACCAGCGATCATAAAATATCAATAAAGTCTGGGCCGATGCGCTGCACCCAACTCGGGAATCGAGCCATAGTGGACCTCGACTTTGACAAGCATCTCCTTAGGATCTCTGAGCATGAGAAGGCAATGTGAGCCGACGCCAGAGTCGGCAGGCGGACCAGGGTGCCGATTTCGGAAGTTTTCGGACAACTAGACCGTGCGGGCCACTGAGGATAAGCACCAGGCTCCTATAACCAAGCACCGCGACAACAAAACTCGCGATATACGACTTGTAGTAGCCATTTAGCAGGTGAGTGGTAAACTCAGGGGCCATGGAGACAATCACGACAACCATTCCCGCGCCTGATCGTGCGGAGACCATCTTCGAAGCAGTTGTCGAGGTTGTCTACGGCTTTACCGAGCCACTTAACATTCATCAAGCAGATCTCAGAGTCGAAGGCCGAAGCCTGCAAACCGGAGCCTCCTCAGCACGGCTTCCCTACAGGGTCAAGGTTATACCCGTCGGTGAACTAGCCTCTGAAATTCTGCTGGAGATCGACATCGAAGACTCGTCAACGCGACAGACGCGGGCCAAGGATCTACTCATCAACGTCTTTAACGAACAGACGCCGCGCGAGTACGCACGCCGCCGCTCTGGCTCTCCAACCGTTACCGCCAACTACCCCCCTGTAGCTAAATCGACGTTTGACCGCTGGAGCTCCATAAAGATCGCCGAATTTTTTCAGTACGCCTCGATTCCAGTGCTCATAGTCGGATGCATAGTCATTATCATCACCACAATCATCTTTGCCTCCACGAACCCAATCGCACGCCCGTCCGCATGGGTCATAGTGCTCACTTTAGGCGGAGAGATTTTTGGAACAGTGATGGCGTCCGCCGTCCTGCTTTACTTTGGCTATGCGCTCAAGCTTCTCTCAACAACTCGCGATGCCTCCATGACTCCGACGACCTCCGAGTGATCGAGCTAGAGCTAGTCGTTCTTACGAAACTCTAGAATCGCAACGAAGGCCATGGCTGCACCCATAACGGCCACGATCGCGAGCGACAGAGCGACAGGAACTAACCACCCATCCCATGTAACCCCCGGGCTCAGGAAGTGACGAGCCGCCTGAGTCATGTTGAGCGAGTTAAAGACAACGCTACGCATTGGTCCGACAATATAGGTAAGTGGATCAATCCTGGTCAACACGGTCAACCAGGTCGGCAGACCTGCAAGTGGATAGAGCGCTCCAGATAGGAAGAAGAGCGGCATCACCAGCATCTGAGTCACCGCCATGAACGCCTGGAACTGTTGGATCCGTGCAGCCATCATGACACCAAATGCGGTCAAGGTAAAGGAGAGCAGGAGCAATTCTCCGATGAGTGCAAGGATCAGTGTTGGTCGATATGGAACTCCCGCAAGCCCCGCCAGAATCAGGATGATGACCCCCTGGAACGTCGCTACCGTAGTACCGCCAAGGCACTTGCCGAGCACAATCGAACCGCGACTAACCGGCGCCACCAACATCTCGCGCAGGAAGCCAAACTCCCGATCCCACACTATCGAACCTGCCGAGAAGAGCGCAGTAAAGAGCGCTGACATCGCGAGCACGCCAGGGTACAGGAAGGTGCGAAGGTTCACCCCTGGTGGCATCCCATGTTTAGCCAAGGTGGACAGACCGGTTCCAAGTACGAAGAGAAACAGGATCGGTTGAATAAGTGAGGTCACCATCCGAAGCTTGTCTCTCCAAAATCGAATTAACTCTCGCCGCCAGACGATGCTGATCGCGCGAAGGTCCTGGCTCAGTCCTCCGGCGGGCACCGCCACGCGAATCGCGGCAGCCTCATCAGGCGCACCAAGTGGGGTCGATGTTGATGTAGCCATACTCAATTACCTCCCTCGAAAACGCTGCCGCAGTGCGCGCATCGCATCGCTCCCAGTTGCTTCGGTATCTCTGATCGTTCTACCGGTGTAGGACATGAAGACATCGTCGAGCGAGGGGCGTGCCACGCTAACCGAGCGAATTGGAACACCTAACTCAGCAAAAAGCCGAGGAACGAACTCTTCGCCAGAGGAGACTGAGAAGGTGACCAAACCGTCGTGCATCCCTGCATCGAGGCCAAACTGCGCATCCAGAGCGGCGATAGCTGCGTCATCGTCAGCGGTAGAGATCTGCACGCGATCTCTACCTACGCTCGCCTTCAAGGCCTCAGGTGTGTCGATTGCCTGGATCTGACCATGATCAATAATGGCGATCCGATCACAGTTCTCCGCCTCGTCCATGTAGTGGGTCGTCAGAAAGATGGTGATGTCTTCGCGCTGCTTGAGATCGATAATGTACTCCCAGATTGAGGCGCGTGTCTGTGGATCTAGACCAACGGTAGGTTCATCGAGAAATAGCACCTTCGGTGCGTGAAGAAGTCCGCGGGCGATCTCCAACCTGCGTTGCATGCCTCCAGAGAAGGTGCTTACTAGACTTGTGCGGCGCTCCCAAAGACCGACCATCTCAAGCACTTGGCGCATACGAGAGTCGACAAACTGCTTTGGAACTGCATAGAGTTCAGCATGAAAACGAAGGTTCTGTTCAGCCGTCAGATATGAATCAAGAGTAGGGTCTTGAAACACCAACCCAATGTTGCGGCGTACTGACTCTCGCGCACCGACCACGTCATAACCAGCCACCTCGGCACTGCCGGCGGTGGGTTGAGCAAGGGTGCAGAGAATATTGATCGTGGTCGACTTGCCAGCCCCGTTCGGGCCGAGAAAGCCAAAGATCTCTCCTCCTGCCACCTGAAAATCGATCCCTCGAACCGCCTCGAGCGAACCGTAGCGCTTGACGAGCCCTTGCACCAATACCGCAGTTGGCCGCCCCGGCATTGGGGGTCCGGTGTTAACAGCGGTCGATCCAACCTCAGATGACGCCACCGCCACCCTCCTTATCGTTATCAGCAAGCATCGCTATCAACCAAGCATCGTTATCGTCGACCCACCAACAACATCACCCTGGTTCTTGAGCGCAAATACTCAACAAACGCCGCGGACTAATAACACGGATTACTCCCGACACCTCTACTGTAGTCACAGGAGCCATCGAGGCGCAAGCTCATCATCCAGCGAACCAGTGGGAGACAAACCAGAGTAAGTCAGCAACTACCGAACGGAGATACTCACAAGTTGACACCGACGGCACTCAACAATCCTCATCCACCCACTCGAACAGGCTCACCATGTGGGAGTCGTGCAACCTTCAACGTATCCAATAAAATATTGGTGATTTCACTAAGCAGCCAGCGACTATATGGCCTCACTCAACACGTGACGAGCTGCAGTCGAATCGAGTTGGCGAATCGCTAGTTGGGCAAGGCGGCGAGCCATAGTCATCGAGACAGCATCCAGGGCTTCGCGAACCTGGGCCAACGCGACTGGCGTCATCGACAGGCTGGTGATACCTAATCCCACGAGGACGATTGCAAGTAAAGGATCGCTCGCCG
>DAHXNM010000194.1 GCA_027365375.1 Ferrimicrobium sp.
GTGTTGTGGCTGCACTCTGGCTTTCGTGTGCTACCGGTAGCATATGCAGTGCTGGCGAACTTGCCGTTCATCGCGGTGCAACGCTATAACCGTTTACGGCTCTCACGCCTGGTCAGGACTGCTGAACGTTGGAGCATCGACGAATAGGTGTTCGCGGTAGAACTGCAACTCTGCGATACTGTCACGGATGTCATCTAAAGCGCGATGTGAACTATCTTTCTTGGGAATGAGTTCAGTTAGTCCAGGGTACCAGCGCTTTGCAAGCTCTTTGATGCTGGAGACATCGACCGAGCGGTAATGCAGCCAGTTCTCCAGGTCGGGCATGTATTTAACGAGAAATCGACGATCGGTGCCGATAGAGTTACCACACAGTGGTACTTGGCGGGCGTTAGGGCAATGCCGTTTCAGAAACGCTAATGCTTGAGTGCTGGCCTCGGAGAGTGTGGTTGTGGAGCTGCGTACGTCAGCGAGCAGACCATTGGCCTCATGCATCTTGCTAACCACCTTTTCCATCTCCGCAAGCTCATCTTCACTTGCATGAATGACGACTGGGCCAAACTCCTCGACTGTGTTGAGATTATCGTCGGTAACAATCATCGCGATTTCAATAATGACGTGACGCTCGGGAAGAAGGCCAGTCATTTCAAGATCCATCCATGCCAACATGACAGCCAGGTTACTCGCTGTGTATGCTGAGTGAGGTACCATTGATGTACGTCGAGCAAGAAGGGACATATGGGTCGAACGGCGTCAGAGCACCCTTGGGTGATCGTTCCAACGTACAATGAAGCTAGCAACGTCGTAGACATTGTCCATGCGGTGCGTGAGGCTGTGCCAGCCGCTACCGTTCTCGTGGTTGACGATAGTTCACCAGATGGCACAGCCGACTTGGTGGAAAAGGTTGGAGTGGATGACCCTTATGTTCGAGTGCTTCGCCGACCAGAGAAGGACGGGCTTGGTGCCGCGTATCGTGCCGGATTTCACGAAGCTCTAGTGTCGGAAGCCACCGCAGTCGTTGAGATCGATGCGGACTTCTCACACGATCCAAAGGTGATCCCGCAGTTACTCAGTGAACTTGACGCTGGCGCAGGGCTAGCCATTGGGTCGCGCTATGTTGCCGGTGGCTCTTCTGAAGGACTTCCGGCCACAAGGTTGTTGATCTCGCGTCTCGGCAACTTGTACGCTTCGGTGATGCTCGGCATCAGCGTGCGCGACGCTACCGCCGGTTTCCGAGCTTATGACAGCGAGACGCTTCGGTTGATTAGCCTGGATGATATTCGCGCCGACGGCTACGGTTTTCAGGTGGAGATGGCCTATTTGGTCTCGCAGCTTGGCTTTCGTGTCATCGAGGTTCCTATTACCTTTCACGATAGGCGTTCTGGTAGCTCTAAAATGTCTAGCCATATCGTGATCGAGGCGATGATGCTCTGTACGGTGTGGGGCATCGGTCGTCGTTTTCGTTGGTTGCGCCAGGGTTCACGGCAGGATCGACTGATTGATCAATTAGAGAAGCTGATCCGGATCAACAGGTGACCGAAGTCGCTGTGAAGCTGGTCCACCCGAAGGCGCAGCTGCCGGTTCGCCAACTGCCTGGAGATGCTGGGGCGGACCTTACCCTCGTTGAGCCTCTGACGTTGCTCCCTGGTTCGAGAGGGCTAGCTCGGACTGGAGTTGCACTCGAATTACCCCCTGGGACGATGGGATTGGTTATGCCGCGAAGCGGACTGGCGCTCAGTCATGGACTCACGGTGCTGAATGCCCCTGGTCTGATTGACGCTGGTTATCGCGGTGAGGTCAAGGTGCTTTTGGTGAATTTGGGCGATGAAACCGTAGACTTGGCTCCTGGAGTTCGTATCGCTCAACTCGTAGTGGCGAGCTATTTGGGGGTTGATTACTTGGTTCGCGATGAATTGACTGAGACGCTACGTGGGACTGGTGGTTTTGGGCATACCGGTCACCGTTGACCAAGCCAGAACCTTATTCCCTGTCGACAACTGGGTGTATGTTGTTGAGAGGAGCAAGCCGGCTTTAGTCATCGGTTATACTGTAGCTCGTAACGCGGACGTGGCTCAGTTGGTAGAGCATCACCTTGCCAAGGTGAGGGTCGCGGGTTCGAATCCCGTCGTCCGCTCCAAGCAAAGTTCAGGTCATAGCCTTCAAGAGGTACTCGAGAGGGTTTCTCTTTCGTTGTTTTAGAGGCTTCGCACCACAACGGTATCCTGGATCTCGCAGACGTGGTCCGTTCCTGCGGCTTATTGGTCAGCACGCGGAAACTGGCGTCATGGCGCCGGCAGGCCGGCTACTGGACGGATGATCGTGTATCGCGCAGCTCTTGTGAGCTATCCGCACTAGCGTGACGCTGATGCGTTCCTGGCTGCGAGTCGGGTTGACCAAACTGGAGCGTAAGCCCCGTCTGTAAGGGCGAGGTCGAGCGACCTCGATTACATCCCAAAGTCAGGGCTGTTCAAGCAATCTTTTGTTGCCTAGCGTGTGGTTACACAGATAACGCAGACGTGAATGCGGCTAAGAACATCATTGCCGCAGGGCTTGCGGTCCAAGGACGTGGAGGAACATCGCACGCTAACAAGCACCCAGACCCAGTGAAGCGTCAACCAGCCGAAGCTGCATGAGCAGCCTAGGAAGCCGCGTCCGTAAGGGCGGGGAGGATGTCACTGGTGGCAGCGCTGCAAGATGGAGCCAGCGGGCAGTTATTCGCTTCTTTAGTTAACGGTCGTTTGATGCCAGCTCCGGACCGGCATAGAGCCCAGCGGTAGCCGGAAACATCGATCGAACAATTTTGAAGTTTGAGACGTCAACGGTGGCATCCATGTGAAGGTAGACGGCTGCATCGCGGAAGTACTTCTCGACACCAACTTCTAGCATGGCTCCATAGCCTCCATGGAGTTCAACGGCGTGTTGGCATACCTTGAATATCTCCTGTGATGCAAATACTTTCACCATGTCGCATAGGGTTTGAGAGTCCGGGGAGCCCTCGTCCACGGCAAGAGCTGCGTGACGAAGCAAGGCGGCTACTGCTTCGAGCTTGGTTGCCATCTCCGCTATTCGTATTGCAACTGCCTGATGCTTGATAAGAACGCGGCCTCCTTGTACGCGTTCGTGGACAAAGGTGACCGAGTCTTCATAGGCGGCAATGCCAATCCCCAGGTTTTTTGCGGCCTGAATGATTTTGCCTGGTTTGAAGTAGACACCGGCTTTGCCTAACGCATCATTGTGTGCGAGTAGGTGATCGGTGGGCACACAGCAGTCGTCGAAGACAATTTCACCGTTGTTCATAAACCGGCCGCCTATCGTTTCGTTGCAGCGAGTCACCTCTAGGCCTGGCGTATCACGAGGTACTAGAAAGCTCGAGGTGCCCTGCAACATGCCAACAGAGGGGTCTGTATTTGCGTACACAACATAGAGGCTTGCGTCATATCCGTTAGAGATGAACTGCTTACGGCCGTTGATCTTCCAATGGTCGCCCTCCAAAACTGCTCGAGTGTCCATAGCGGCCTCTGGGGCGTTGTAAGGCAACCACCTGTCCGATGCTCCTCGGGGTTCTGTCAAGCAGTGCGCCATCAGGAACTGGGGCTCGGACATGTAGCGAGAGAACCAGTGTTCTTGTAGGTGGCGGGGAGCGAGTTCACGTAGAAGAACGGAGATCTTCCAGTTTTGAACAAGCTTGTCAGCCACACCCGAGTCACCACGAGCTAGCTCAGTAGCTATAATGGCGAAGGTTTGAGACTCCGTTGTAGGATCGAGCGCGATGCCTCCAAACTCCTCGGGTACACCGAGTGAGCGAAGCCCAACCAGATCTGCCTGTTCTAGGATATGTGGAGAGAGTCGTGTGTTTGGATCGAAGGACCACTCACGCTCTCTATTCTCGTGGATGAACGGCGCGAGAACGTCATCGACGTAGCGTTTGCAGGTGTCACGCATGAGTAGCTGCTCTTGCGAAAGATATCTCTCCTGGAAAATCAACTTTCCCCCTTGGTAAGCGCGCACCGCCTTGGAAATACTATAGCCATCTGTTGCGGGTCGCTCATCTTTTAGCAGCGCGCGTCTAACCGCCAATCAGGTCTATATCCTGACCAGAGCTTGTGGGACGATGACGATCACGATCTGATCACAAAGTGAAACGAATGCCCTGCAATGAGTCGATTGCTAGATGCGAGGCATGTGTCTACTCGCGCTGTCTGTGAGTCTCAAAATCTTCGTGGATCCCAGGATTTCATCGTGCGGTGTCCATGCGATCGAAGATGTTTACACCCGTCTCCCGCCAAGTATTCTTACAATTCGCGTATGGGCGTACTTGTTGCGAATGCGGCGATATCCTCGATCACCTGTTCAAAGAAGGTGGAGTAGTTGCGCTCTGTGACGTAGCCAAGGTGCGGAGTGGCGACCAGGTTGGGGGTCGTCCTGATTGGATCGTCTTCGGGGAGCGGTTCATAATCAAAGACATCGAGTCCTGCGCCGGCGATTGCACCCAGGTGTAGAGCTTCTATCAGTGCTTGCTGGTCTACAATGGCGGCTCGAGACGTGTTAATCAGCAGGGCGCTGGGTTGCATCTGATTGAGCTCATGGCGGCCTAGCAGGCCGTGGGTACCCTCTCCAAGAGCAAGGTGTATGGTCACTATGTCGCTAGCCTTGAGGAGCGCCTCTAGCGAATCCATCAGCCTTGCGCCAGCCTCACTTGCCCGGGCCCCCGTTAGGTGTGGGCTCCATGCGACGATCTCCATGCCGAATGCGGCGCCGACACGGGCTACTCGGCTGCCGATCTTGCCTAATCCAATCAGTCCTAGACGCTTACCGTAAA
The DNA here is from genome assembly GCA_027365375.1 of Ferrimicrobium sp. GTDB lineage: Bacteria > Actinomycetota > Acidimicrobiia > Acidimicrobiales > Acidimicrobiaceae > Ferrimicrobium. The sequence goes on from DAHXNM010000194.1 coordinate 4,817, forward strand.
GATCGACACCGAGACTTGTCTGCCAGCGCCCATTATTACGCACCGACGAGACCTCCTCGATAATGTGCCTGCTAAGAGCGAGAATTAAAGCCCAGGTCAGTTCCGCTGGTGGTTCAGAGTGACCACTGGTCCCACAGACGACGATTCCCAATTGGTTGGCGGCGGCGATATCGATCGATGCGTTGCGCATTCCGGTGGTCACGATTAGCCGCAACGTGGGGAGGCGCTCCAAGAGGGACTTGGGCAGCGGTGTGCGTTCACGCATCACAACCAAGATCTCGTAGGGAAATAGACGTGACACCAGTTCGTCTTCGCTCTCTAGATGATCGTGGAAGAGATCGACTGATATCACCGTCGCCAAGGAGGCCCAGTCAGCAATTGAGACCGCGACCCTTTGATAGTCGTCTATAACGGCACAACGCATAGTGAGATCTCCTGTTCCTTGTTGATTGCAACCGGGCAACACCGGGTAGCGGGGGCGACTTTGCTGTGGTTCGGCTTTGACCACAATCTTAGTCGGCAAGCTGTTAGTCGATTGAACCTGGCTGTGCTAGCAACACCAGAGGTCGCAACGGTTAGGAAATGATATCCCACGATTAGATGTAATGGACCTGCTTTAGCGCACTCGCCTGCGATGTGTGCATCTGCCAGCGGTGTGTAAAGCTGACATTGAGTTTACAAAATGCTAGTAGAGGCACGCCAAGTCATGAGGTCGATTCTGGTCGCAGACGCTGGAGCACTCCATTCCTATGTTGGTGGGCACAACAATCTATGTGAGACCGTCCTCGCAGAGGTCAAGAGATTGAGCCAGATCCGCAAGTCTCCAGACTGCGAGCCTTGGCGACCGAGAATGGGCAGAGGAGAGGGTGCAGTGGCATCTGACTAGCGGCGACCAGCGTGTCGAACACGAGATCGTTCTTAAGGCTCGGTGGCGGAATACGACGCAGCGAGCCTGCACATGCCGTCCAGCCATGGAAGCTCAGAGCTCCAGCGTGTGCACAGCGCTCGGATGTGCCGATCTGGCAACTCAACGTTGTGGATCGGCCACTGAGTGATCTCCTACGTCTTGCCAAAGGCAACCACATCACATGGTCCCACATGCGACATCTGGATTTTGATTCTCCTTAGTTTTGCTTTTGAGAGCCGTGTTTTTAACGCAGCAATACAGCGCAACCCTGATCGTGCGAGCCGGCCGAACCGTGTTCGGTTGCATCCTTCCTAAAAGGTCACGATTGTTTGAGTGTGGTTGCCTTGATGACCCGATTGAGGCGCCAAAGGCTATAGAGTGTAGCGCACGGGCCGTTGGCGCAGCTGGTAGCGCACTTGCATGACGCGCAAGGGGTCAGAGGTTCGAGTCCTCTACGGCCCACCGCTTCACGCTTTTCAAGTATGTCGGCTCTGTGCTGCGTATACTCGAGTCCCTGGGTTCGATCAACCTGCATAGCTATTTTGGTCATTACTCCACACATTTTGGCTCGATGATAAAAATTTCGGCGCTCGACGTGCGCTGCGGGCATGGCGGAGGATCTACGGGTGGGAGTATTCGGAGCAAGGTGTTTTGGGTTCTAATGCACAATTGAGCAACTCGCGCTGTCAGCCGTTGGTCTAACTTGTCAGTAGGGCCGATTCGGTTGAGTGTCTGCACTCTCGAGCCAACTAGTTGGTATATTGATGGCTGTTTGATCTAGATGAAACTATGGGTTGCCAGCAGTTTCGGTTCATTCCTGCCTGGGTTCGAGGATGCGCGGTGACTGTTCCAGTACCATTGCCAGGTGCGATACACACAGAGTTTTCGATAAGTATTAGGCGCTGAGAACGGTGCGATTCACGGAGTCGCGGATACGGTTGTTGTACTTCTGTCGTTTCAGTGGTGACCGCTAGTTGTCGGAGTGAGCCGTGGATGGTGGTCAGTGCCAGGATCGGGTAGCCCGTAGAGATCTTTCCGCTATGCGTCAGTGTGTTTTGGGCTAGTTCGACTGAGGTGGTAGAGAAGAAATGCATATGCAAACAGGGCAAGCGTGAATCCGAGAGCCATAATCAGCGAGAGTAGGTTTGAGCGTCCACCTCCGTTGACAAAGGCGAGTCCAGCCGCTATGGCAATAACAATGCCCAGCACACCGACGATCGTATGGCCCAGGGCACCAGCCTCTGGTTGCTCGAGGGAGGCGTTGATCATCATGATGCCGTTGATCAGAAGGGCCAGCCCGATGACGACGTGGATGTAGAGCACGGCGATGGGATGAGAGCCGCCCCAGGGATTGTGTGGTGCAATTGTAACGTACAATACATTCGCTGTCCCGAAGATGAATTCAATCAGTAGTGCGACAATCGATGTGAAGGACAGCAGTTTCAGGTCGAGTGCGCGTTTGCTCATGGGCTAGATTCTAGTGGCCTAGGTCACATCTAGCAAGTCGGTCGCGACGGTTTATACAGCAAACGATAGAGGTTTGCACGCAAATGGGTGGGTTTTGGCATAGGCCAGCTGTTGAAATTTCGTCGCCTACCGCTTCATTGACTGCCTAGGCGGTGGCAGGGGTATCGCGGATTAACTCGACTATCCGCTTAGCTAGGCGGACGGTTGTGGTTCATCTCTTGGGTGTGAAGAGCTAGCGGCTGTTCAAAGATGCCATCGCCTGAGCCGCAGCGCGTTGGTTACGACTATCAGCGATGAACATGCCATCAGCGCAGCTGCGAGCATTGGATTCAGGATGCCAACTGCCGCCAGAGTAATTGCGATGATGTTGTAGCCGATAGCCCAAGCAAAGTTCTGATGAATATTGCGAAGCGTCGCACGGGCTAACGCGATAGCTCCAGGAACCTTCAGAATGTCGTCACCGAGAATCGTGATGTCAGCGCTGGCCTTTGCGATGTCGGTGCCGCCTGCGAGTGAGATACCTAGATCAGCTTGTGCGAGAGCAGCTGCGTCGTTGATGCCATCTCCGACCATGGCCACACGTTTCCCAAGAGCCTGGGCATCACGAACTGCCGAGGCCTTTTCAGCTGGCCGTACATTCGCTCGAATTGTATCAATCTTTAGCGTTGTTGCTAACGGCTGCGCGTTTTGAAGCCGATCTCCAGTCAACATGACGATCTCGATTCCGTTGTCGCGCAGAGCCTGGACAAGGTCTATTGCGCCGTCTCTCAGAGTCTCTTGCAAGCTAAACACCAAAGGGGGCTGATCATCTATCTGACACGCGACTGTTCTTGGTCCATCGCTGGTCTGGATGCCGAAGAACTGGGGTGCTGCAATGGTGATCGTATGGCCATCTACCGTACCAACCATGCCGGAACCTGGAAGTTCCTTTACGGCTTCCACACTTAGCCGGGTTGTCGACAACGTGCCAAGAGCACGTGCAACTGGATGTGTCGAAGACCGAGCGATAGCGGCGATGCGGTCCCGGTCGCGACTCGAGAGCTGAGTTGGTAGATGATCAAATGACAAGGTCGCATCGGTAAGTGTGCCGGTCTTATCGAGGAAGATGGTATCGATCTGTGGCACCTGTTCGAGGACGGTAGGGCTTTGGATCAGAATGCCAGATCTTGCAGCTCTGGATGTAGCTACGAGGAATGCTATTGGAGTAGCAAGGCCGAGGGAACATGGGCACGCGACAACGAGTACGGCTATCCCTGCCACTAACGCATCAGTCGCCGATCCCTGAGTTAGCCAAGCAAGAAAAGTTGCGATCGCTATCAGAATCACGATCGGTACGAATACCCTTGAGATGCGATCGCTAATCCGCTCAAGATTGGCCTTCTTGGCCTGTGCCTGAGCCACCTGGACGGTGAGTTGTGAGAGGAAACTACGTTGAGCGCTGGTGATCGCAACCCCCTCGAGAAGCCGGTCGCGGTTCAAGGATCCAGCCAGAACATTGACCCCAGGTGCCACCACGGTGGGGTCTGACTCTCCGGTAATGATCGACGTATCTACGGTTGATTCCCCGATGGTGACCGTGATATCGGTTGGGACCACTTGACCAGGTCGCACCGTTACGACATCTTCGCGCAGGATCTCGCTCGCTGGGACTATCATCTCAACTCCTTGACGTTTGATAACAACATCACCAAGTATCTGCGCCTGTAGATCGTTTAAGTCAGATCTTGCAACCTTTTTCGCCCGATCCTCTATCCATCGTCCGAGATAGATCACCGTCGGAACGATTGCTGCTGCATCAAAGAAGATAGGTTCGCGTCCCAGGCCTGCGAAGGTTACGGCTGTCGACCAGACAAACGCGGTTACGAAGCCCAATGAGACGAGCGAGTCCATGCCTCCAGTGAGGTGACCGAGATCGCGTATGGCGGTGATCAAAAAGTCTCGTCCTACTAGCAGGACAACTACGGCTGCAAGGACGAATGCTATCGGTCTAGAGATCGACCAGATCGAGAGATCACCACCGAGCAGGATCGCGCTCAGAACTGCACTGATTGCGAGCGGCCAAGCGCGGTGGTGAATCCTTGGGGTTGGTCCAGCTGTGTCCTTCTTGACCGCATCGTAGCCAGCCTGCCTAACGGCATCGACAATTTTATCGATGTCGAGTGCATCCGGGTCAAAACTAATAGTTGCCTCTTCGAGGGCATAGTTGACGGTTGCATTTGCGCCAGGAAGACGGTTCAACTTACGTTCGATTCGAGATGCACAGCTCGCGCAGGTCATCCCAAAGAGATCAAGGTCGAGTTGTTCAGTTGATGAGCTTGGCATCGTAGCCGGCCTCATCGAGGGCGGCGAGCAGCTCGTCAACCCCGAGATGATCTCCTTCGATCTTCACCGTCTTGCTCTCAAGGTCGACGTCGACGGACTGCACACCTGCTATTTTACTGACCTCTCCTTGGATCGCCACTTGGCAATGATGGCAGCTGACGGTGGGAACGCTAAATTGCATCATTTGATACCTCAACTTTCTGCTATTTCCAGTCTATCCTTGCCTTAGTTAGTGGATGTAAGGAGCTGTGGGTGGAGGGTCCTAAGGCCGGTTTCCAGCGTGTTGAGGTCAGGGTTGTCCTGACGGCTTTTGGTCTGTCGCTTGGCGCGGCGACATCGCTCGGATTCGCGCGATTCGCATATTC
>DAHXNM010000229.1 GCA_027365375.1 Ferrimicrobium sp.
AACTCGAGAGGATTACTTCCGGCTCTATGACGAGGCGGCATTCGCACTCAAGGAAGTCGATCCAAGTCTGCAGGTCGGTGGACCTTCGAGTGCAGCAAGCGAATGGGTTGAAGCGTTGGCGCGACATACTCGTGAGGTGGATGGACCTCTGGATTTTGTGAGTACGCATACCTACGGTAATCTTCCATTAGATTTTCGCCCAGTTCTCGACAACGTTGGTTATCAAGACCTCCCTATCTATTGGACGGACTGGGGGGTTGGGAGCACTCATTTCGGCCCGGTACATGATGCGGTGGCAGGTGCACCCTTTATCCTTGCTGGCTATCGAGCGGCGGCGGGCCGACTTGACGCCTTGGCCTACTGGGTGGTGAGTGATCACTTTGAAGAGTTGGGTCGACCGCCGAGGCTCTTCCATGATGGCTTTGGCTTATTGAGCGTTGGTAACCTACGTAAACCTCGGTACTGGGCTGTCTATTTGGCAGCGAATCAAGGACCGGAAGAGATAGAGAGCAGAATATCTGCCGCACGGGTGACGGTTGATGTACAGGCCTCGCGTCATACAGATGGGACAATTGACTTTCTCTTGTGGAATGGAACCATCAATACTGAGGTAATGCGTGGCGATCCACGACTGGATCGGGAAGTGGATTTGATTGTCGATCAGCTCTCTGCCTCCCGGTACATCATCGCAATTGCTAGGGTCGACGAGCTTCACTCCAACATCGTGGCGCACCTGTCGGACGACATCGACTGGCCTGATGGACTCCAGTGGGATGAGCTACGCCGGTGTGACCAGCTTGATAACGAAGATCCGCAGATGATCGCTGTGGTCGAGGGGCGGGCCAACCTGCATCTAACGCTGCCGCATCCGGGAGTCGCTCGGCTGCGCCTTCGACCGATTGAGGAGGCGTTGTGAGGCTTATGTCATTGACGATGGATCGCGCGCATGGCGCAATGTCGTGAGCGGACTGGTACGGCGTGCTGCAAGTAGCGAGTTCCGATTGAGTGTGTTGCGAGGAGAAGGGGGTCAACAAGGGAGTGGTAATTGGGGAGCAAGGAAGCTAGCGATGTTCTGCGTTGAGGCAGATACACGTAAGGCGAGTTGTGGACGACAAGCCGGACAATGTGCCGGCAGGTTTTCGGTTGGTGGTGCCCAGAAGCGATCGGGTTCGTAGATGGGCGATTGCAATATGTTGGGAGAAGAAATTATGAATGGGAAGATGAATATGTATCGAAAGAGTTGGTCGAAGAGCGGTCACCAAGGTTCGCGGCTAGCGTTGATGACCAAATTAGGAGTAATGACCGGAGTTCTGTCACTGACGCTTGCCGCTTGTGGTGCTTCGAATTCATCGAGTGCCAGTTCGGCCACGACATCCCCTGCGGGTTCGACGACCAGCCAACTCACAATTGAGGGGACCACTGCACCAGTTACTGTGAACAATTTGAATCCATATAACGGCAATTTTGGTGTTGACTTGATGTACAACTCCCTGATGTTGGTAGACCCTATCAATGGTACGTTGTCTCCAGAGTTGGCGACATCCTTCAAGGCGGTGAATGCCACGACCTTGGAGTTCACGTTGCGCAAGGGTGTGAAGTGGAGCAATGGCACGAATTTCACTCCTGCAGACGTGGTTTTCACCTTTGATATGTTAAAGAAGTATCCAGCACTCGACGGTGGGGGCGTCTGGGATCAGCTATCCTCGGTCACCGCTTCGGGCGACACGATTATCTTTAAACTCAGTGTTCCCGATGTGCCATTGAATCTCTCGTTAGCATCGGTACCGATCGTCTCACAAGCCGTGTGGTCAAAGGTCGCCAATTCCGTCACCTATACAGCTACCTCACCGGTGGTCACTGGTCCGTATACCTTCGATAGTTATGCACCAACAAAGTCGGTCTTCAAGAAGAATCCCCTCTCCTTCGAGGCAAGCGACGTGAAGCCGGAGACTGTAGCGTTCCTCGTTGGTTCCTCTAGCCAATCTACGAACGAGCTGTTGGTTGCCAATGATACGTATGACTTCTCGTATAACTATTTCCCTGACGTACAGACGACGTATGTGGCACGGAATCCGAAATACAACAAGTATTGGTTCCCTGCCGGAGGTGTGGTGGCACTGTTCATGAACCTCACCGAGGCGCCGTTTAACAACCCTGATTTTCGTCGTGGCATCTCCTACGCTATCAACCGGCAAGCGGTAGAGAACAAAGCGGTCTTTGGTGTGGAGGCGGTCGCTCCGCAAACGGGTCTGATTCTCCCTGGCGAGCAAGCCTGGACGGATCCATCCATTCCTAACAATGGACTTATTACGCAAAACGATGCCACCGCGTTGAAGTACTTCAAGTTGGCCGGCTACACCGAGAAGGGTGGGAAGTTGGTCAATGGATCTGGCCAACAAGTGAGTTTCTCGATTATGGAGCCCAATAACTACAGTGACTGGGTGGGAGCTGCTCAACAGATAGCCACCGATTTAGGGAAGGTAGGCATGAATGTCACGCTGAACGAACCGACATCAGCTGTCTATACGACTGATACGGAGGCGGGTGAATTCCAGGCTGCGATGGGAAGTTTTGGTGGCAGCGGTAGCGCGTATAGCACGTTCAACCCCATTCTGAATAGCTCCTTTGCTGCGCCTATCAAATCAGCTGCAGTGAGTAACTGGGAGCGCTTTAAGAGTACCCAGGTGGATTCCGAGTTAGCGAGTCTTGCGGCAGCGACCAGCACCCCTGCAATGATCAAGGCAACATATCCATTGCAACGGCTGATGTACACGCAGGCACCGATTGTTGATCTCTATTACGGGGGCATGTGGGGTATGTTCACCACCAAGCATTGGGTTGGTTGGCCATCGGCGAGCAATCCCTACACGTTGCCTGCCACATGGGATGATGATCTGCTCGCTATTCTGATGCACGTGCGTCCCTCGTAAGTAGTTTCTTAGCGCGTTGGTGAGCCAGCAGAAAGGAGGATTGCGATGCGGTATTTCGCCCGTAAGGGAGTGATGTTTTTGCTCACGCTTTGGGCTGCGGTCACGTTGAATTTTGTCATTCCTCGATTGATGCCTGGTTCACCGGTGCAGGCGACACTGGCCCGTTTGGCGGCGGGTGGTCAGACGGTCACCGAAGCCACCAAACGGGCCATCGAGATCCAGTTGGGGTTACCACATTCCAGCCTATGGGTCCAGTATCGCGATTATCTAGTCAACATCTCACGGCTGCGATTCGGGATGACCTACTCGATCACTGACGAGTCGGTGGCTCACGCTATTTTGTCAGCGGCTCCGTGGACGTTGGTGTTGGTTGGCACGAGCACAGTGATCGCGTTTGTTACCGGGACCTTGCTCGGTGTCTATGCAGGTTGGCGACGGCAGTCGCGCGTCGACAGCGTAGTCACCGTAGGCTCCACCTTTTTTTCGGCTTTCCCGCCGTTCTTTCTCGGTCTCCTATTGCTTTACTTCCTGGGCTTCAAGTACCATCTCTTTCCTTTGACTGGGGGGTATACACCTGGTGCAGTTCCGCAGTTGACCTTCTCTTTCTTGGGAGATGCGGTTTACCACAGTATTCTTCCGGCGGCCACGTTGGTGGTCACATCTCTGGCGGGGTGGGTGCTGGGGATGCGTAATAACATGATCAACACACTTGGTGAGGATTATGTACTTTTCGCTGAGGCGAATGGGCTGCGTGACAGGACGATTGCCTTGCTGTACGTCGCTCGTAATGCGCTGCTTCCCAATGTCACGGGTTTCGGCTTAGCGTTGGGGGCGGTGATTGGGGGATCAGTGTTGGTCGAGAGTATTTTTGGGTATCCGGGGATTGGGAGCCTTCTGCTCCTCGCGGTTGACAACCGTGATTATCCTCTCATGCAGGCTATCGTCCTCCTCATCACCGTGAGCATGTTGGTCACGCTTTTCCTGGTGG
>DAHXNM010000102.1 GCA_027365375.1 Ferrimicrobium sp.
GGACTCTCACCGGCTAGCTATCGTGAGCTTGTCGCTCGGTCTATGTCATCTGACCTCCTTGTTTGCTGTGACATACGTCCGAGCTTCTGGACGCACGTGGATCCAGGCTTAGCGATGAGCTCGATCTGACCATCCGCGTGAGCCACTTTCCACCAGGCACCTCCAAGTGGAACAAGATCGAGCACCGCATGTTTTCTTTCATCACCATGAACTGGCGCGGTCAACCATTGGTGAGCCACGAGGTCATCGTCAACTTGATAGCCGCAACCACAACGAGCAAAGGACTCAAGATTCGCGCTCAAATCGATTCTGGTCAATATCAAACGGGTAGGAAGGTCACCGATGCAGAGTTTGCTACAATCCAAATTGCCCGCGACGACTTCCACGGTGAATGGAACTATGTCATCTTGCCGTGGAAATGACTGACCATGTTATTTGTTTATGACTCCTAACCACAACCATACGGCGGAGCCAGAAGTCTCGTCCGAAGGGGTGTGAGGTTCACTAGCTGTGCGTAATTGCCAGACAGAGACACCACACCCTGTCTCCGATCAACTAGAGGTGAGCCATGAATCGAATACGCTAAAAGTCGCTATCGCCTACGCTTTCGCCGCAGCCTTCATCCTGGCTTTGGACAGGCGGATCTCTTCGAGGGCCTCTGGAGAGCTGGCGTCAGCGACCGAACGTACTTCATCTGCTCGCCCGAAAGGATCAGAGGCTTGTTCCCATCCAATCGGTGCTACATGGAATCGTTTTCCTAGCAGTGCAAGAAAGATTTTGGATTTGTCAGTTCCGAACCCACTGAGCGATTTCAAGGTAGCAAGCAGCGCATCCGCGGATTCCGCCTCCTCCCACAGTGCTGCAGCATCGTTATGGTAGTCGGCCACCACCCGCTCTGCGAGGAGATGGCACTTCGCAGCCATCGCTTTTGGAAAGCGATGCAGTGCTGGCTTCTCTGAAAATAGCGCAATCATCTGTTCTTCACTAAGGGAGGCCAGATTGGACGCGTCTAGCACCTTGTCGAAGTGGTTTTGGAGCCGGGCGTTCAACAGATATGGTGCGCTGAATGCACGTTCCATTGGGATCTGTTGGTCTAGGAGCATGCCTACGAGAAGGCCAAATGGATTCTCCTTTAGGAAAGTATTGGCCGCCGGGTCAGGTGAGAGATATATATCACCTGTCATCATCTGTCTCTGCCTCTCTCGATCATACGGTTGGGTCGTGGTGTTCGTATATGACACCATAGTGAGCCATGGCATCCGCGACCTCTTCTGACTTTGCCTCGCCGAGTTTTGCGAGAGCGTAGAGCGTTGCCACAACTATGGATCCCTCATCGGTCTCGAAGAATCGACGTAGCGCCTCTCGAGTGTCAGAGCGTCCAAAGCCATCAGTCCCTAAAGAAACGAGTGGCTGATGCACAAAGGGTCGAATTTGGTCAGGCACCAACTTGACAAAGTCGGTTGTCGCCACGATCGGTCCTTCTGCGCTCCCTAGGAGCTGAGTTACCCAAGGGGCATCCGTGGTCTCGCCCGGATGCAAGCGCTCGAATCTATCAGCAGCCTCCGCATCCTCTCTGAGACGCTTGTATGACGTGATCGAGTAGACATCACAAATGACATTCCAGTTGTCTCGGAGTGCATCTGCAGCAGCGCGAACCGATGACTGTGCCGTGCCGGAGAACAGCAAAGTCGCATGCCGTTCTCTATCGCGAGGTGTCGCTGACGAGACCAACGATAGGGCATCAGAAGACTGTCCGGTTGAGAAGAGGTATCCACCACGGACAATCGCATCCTTGAGATCTTCTAGATTGCTCTCTGGGTCGGCTGGGGGCATTAAGTAGTTCTCGTTGTAGGTGGTGAGGTAGTACATAACATCGCGACCGTGTGGACCAAACATGTCGGCGATGCCGTGTTTTACAATGGCCGCTATCTCGTATGCGAACGCTGG
>DAHXNM010000256.1 GCA_027365375.1 Ferrimicrobium sp.
GGCTGCGACGGTAGCGGAACCCCTCCGGGCTGCAGGACGTCCCTGGATGGGGGCTATGCCCCGACGATACTCTGTCTCGATATGACCGCAGGGCACCGCTGGTGACCTCAGACGAGAGGCGTACGTGTACGGTTGCTGTAACATTGTGCCGGGGATTGGCTTGCATTCCGCTCCCGACGGCTGGCAAAAAAAGAGAGGGCAAAAATGTTATGAGAGTATAGTCTCGCGACTATACTCTCGAGAGATGGCAATCGAGAATGAGCTTCAAAGAGAGGGACTTCGCCGTCTAGACGAGGCGGCTGCGATGCGAGCCCTTTCGCATCCGGTTCGTATTGCGCTACTGGAGGCGTTTGTACTCCACGATGAACTTACCGCGACACAAGCCAGCGAGATCATCCAGGAGAGTCCTACCACCTGCTCCTTTCACCTGCGTCAGTTGGCGAAGTACGGTTTTGTTGAAGAGGCAGATAGGGGCAAAGGGAGGAGACGTCCGTGGCGAGTGGTACAGAAGGGTTTCATCATCGAACCCGAGGGGCTCGATGATGAGGCTGGCGTCGCCGCATCTGCTCTGATGCAGATGTATATGCGACACGCATTTGGACGTTTTGAAGCCTACCGGGCGAGCGAACACGCCTTTCCAGTGGAGTGGCGCCGGGCGAGCGCTGTGGTCCAACAGATCTTATTCGTGACCCCGACTGAACTTGAAGAGATCAACCAGCTCGTTAACGAAATGCTCGATCGCTATCGTGAACGGTTGATTGATCCGCAAAACCGTCCTGATGGTTCACTCCCAGTAGAGGCGCTCTATCTCTCTTATCCCGTTGACTTCGATGAGTTGCCTGGTGAGGTCGGAAATAAGGAAGGAGAGATGAGATGACCTCACGAAATTCGTGGCTCTACATGGGAGGCACACTGGTCTCGACTTTTGGTGATAAGGTCCTTTTTATCGCCGCAGCAATTTGGGTACGCACCTTGACAGGGTCCAATGCAGATGCTGGTCTCACCTTCTTTTTCTATATTGCTCCGGCAGTTGTGGTTGGTCCCGTCGCGGGTCTGATCGCGGATCGACTGCCACGTCGATGGGTCTTGATCACTACTGACGCGATGGCCGCGATCGTCCTGCTAGGGCTCTTAGGTGTCCACGGGCCTAGCACGCTTTGGCTCATATATCTCGTGATAGCCGTCTATGGAGGTCTCGCCACGATAGGAAGTGCTGCCGGGGTAGGTCTGCGCACCACCGTTTTCCGTGATGAACAGCTTGCGAGTGCAAATGGGCTGATCTCTACCGTCTCGGAGGGAATGCGACTATTCGTTCCCCTCGTTGGTGCTGGTCTCTTCGTTGCTGCTGGCGCGATGGCGGTCGTATCTGTCGACATTGGGAGTTTTCTCATCGCGATTGTGCTTCTTGTTGGGCTTCGAGTTGTCGAGGAACACGAGGTGACTAACGGTGTGCACTGGGTTGCCCAGATGATGGGCGGCGTCCGGCATATTATTGCCTCACCAGTTCTCGGTTGCCTGACGTTGGCGGTGGTCATCCTCCTGGCGACATTTGGATTTCTCGAGACCGCGATCTTTGCACTAGTTACAGATGGATTGAACCGCTCCGCTCCCTTTATTGGGGTACTGATGGCTGCTCAAGGGATAGGTGCTATCGCTGCAGGGCTAACATCGGCTATGGCGATTCGTCGTCTCGGGGAGTTGCGGGTCGTGAGTGGTGGAATGTTGATGATAGCGTTGAGCTCCACCGTTCTGTTGCTTGGGGCGTACCCTGACTCGATACTCGCGCTCCTTGTCGTACTCCTCGGGGCTGTCCTGATCGGGGCAAGTGTCACATGGTTGCTGGTCGCAGCGAACACCGCGATTCAATTGAGCACCCCGCATCGACTAATGGGCAGGGTGGATGCCGCCCTCAACGTTGTTCTCTCGGGGGTGCAGAGTATTTCGATTGCTTTAGGGGCAGGCCTTGTGGGCCTCCTCGGATTCCGCATTCCAATTGCTCTCGTGATCGCAAGTGCACTGATGGGTATGATCATTTTGCTCTACAAGACACCATCTCTAACCCCGGAATCCTGAGAGGCATAGGTGAAGTGCTGGCGTAGTGATTGTCAAACGCTTCATTTGCGAGGGGTGCTGCGTGGTCTGAGACGGTCAACTGGTTGAGAGTGGGGTTGAGGCTCGCTCCACCGGGTTCTAAGATCTCTCGTTGCCGACTCCGGTTCTCCTGCAAGACCGGCGGATCTCCACTCGCCCCGCCGCGCTGTCGGTGGGTCTCCTGGCACATGAACGGGCTGGTTGCACCCTCGATAGCGTCGAGTGCGTGTTCACCCTCAATCATCGGTAGCTTCTTCAGTCGTTCGCACCCTATCAGCGCTGGTTGGCAACGAATAACGACGGGTGGTGTCAAGACGACGGTGTCCCATCAACTCAGCAGCGAGTATTACGTCAGTCCCTTGGCGAACGAGATTCGTTCCGAACGTGTGGTGCAGAACGTGTGGCGCAGAACGTGTGGCGCCGTCGCCATACGTTGGATATGCAGATCCCCGAATATGCTCGGGAGCGATGAGATGCCAGCACAGAACTGCTATTGTGCTTGGCTTGGTCATAAGGAATCGTCGGTAGCATGGATAGCGACGAGCAACAGCGATTAAAGGCGATAGCTCGCCAGCAGAGATATGTCCTTCGCCCCTGCCGGGATCTCTCATCGAGGGTCATGATGTCTGAGAAAGATATTGTTGATTTCCCACAGATACGCGATTACTTCTCCAGTGAACGAGCCAACCATACTCTCATACGCATCAGTATGACAGCTGGCGATGGGTTCGTCATCGTGCCTCTGGAGTTGATCGGCTAGATCCCGACGATGTCGACGGAGAGCGTGATGTTTATGTCTTTGCCGCAGTGGCTCGACTAACATCCCATGAATGCCCCATTCTTCTACTGGGTGAGGTAGCGCGCAGCCTTGGCGTATGGCTATTCGATCAACTTCGACGGGTTT
>DAHXNM010000261.1 GCA_027365375.1 Ferrimicrobium sp.
AGCTGCCTTTGAGGATTGACAGTCGAGGTTTGATCCCCCGCCAGCGTTGGTGTAATGGTAACCATCTTCGTACATCCACATGAAGACCACCACGATTGCGTTAGGAAAGTTCCCCGCCCAGTCGGAACCCCCATCCATCGACTGTGGGATGCTTGGATCCCGTGCCGCAACGGCAGCCTGGCGAGCAAGCTCTTCGAGCTGCGAAGTGGGTTTGGTGACGATTGGGAGGCTCCGGATAGCCCGCTCGTTGTTGATGAGGTAGTGAAGCTGATTTGCTTGACTCTGGTGGCTAAAGCCTTTGGGAAGGGCCAGTGTTGGCAAGTTCTCCGCCTTGCGAGCCAGATTAAGATCGTAGAGCGCAGCAGCCGTGCATGTCGCTGAGGTATCGGGGAGCTCGGCAGAGGCACAAGCGTTCTCCCAGTTTGGATCCCCCGCAGGGATCGCTAGATCGTGTAGATGAGGTGAGGTAGCCGCCTTTGGCGGCGTGATGAGATAGAGTGATGAACCCGCGATCAGCAGAAGTACCATCGCGATAATCACTACTCTTCTCATATTCTCGTCCAATGTGTTACGCGGATTCGACTATCTCGATCCTCAAGTTGTGCCGCGGCTGGTGACGACGGCCTTGGATTTAGCCTAGTGAACTGAGGTTCGCAATGAACAATGTCAGCTAAACGGACGGGGTGAGCGCGAGCTTGGTCAATGAGAGCAGCCTACGTCGCCTCACTCTGATGATGCTTGCGGTTCCGTGGCCGAGTTCTGCGTGTAGGAGGGTGTGGGTTTCCGGATGAACCCGAACTTCCGGTTCTTGGCAGCGCCGGGTCTCGGTGTGCATCGTGGGCGAGCCCGGGCGTCGCTGGAGCTAGCGTTCATACGCTGAGCGCCCGTGGATGCGTAGGAAAGTTTCAATGCTCGAACTCGTTACCCAAGCACACGGACCCAACCTGGAGCACACGTACGGGTGTGGAGCATGTAACTGGACAGGCAAAGACTGAAAGAGATAGACCGTCGTCTCCACGACCGCTAGCGACACATTGGCGATGTCATCAGAACACCAGCCCAGCCGAGCTAGGTCTTGTTGTCGTGGATGCCGGTGAGTTCGCCTAGATGATTGTGGCCGCGGGCACGGTGTTTTGGACGCGCGAGCTCAATATGGCGCTCACGAATGGGCTAAGAGATAGCGCTTGTCTGCCTGGACGATGAGGATGGCATAACGTAGACTGGGAACGACTGTGATGGAGGGGTGATGAAACTAGCTATGCAGATCAACTATGCGGGCGACATTCTAGACACGGTTGAGCATGTGGTGACCTATGAGCAGGCAGGTCTAGACATCGTATTTGTTGCAGAGGCCTACGGGTTTGATGCGGTGTCCATTCTGGGGTATCTCGCGGCGAGAACGACTCGCGTGGAACTTGGACCTGGCATCCTGCCGATCTACTCGCGGACGCCTGCACTGATTGCTCAGACGGCTGCAGGACTTGACTATGTTTCAGGGGGCCGTGCCGTTCTTGGGCTTGGGGCTTCTGGCCCACAGGTAATCGAGGGTTGGCACGGGGTTGCGTATGATCGACCGATTGCGCGAACGCGTGAGCTCATCGAGATCTGCCGGAGGGTTTGGCGTCGCGAACGCCTAGAGGCCGATGGGATCTATCAGATTCCCTTTCCAGGTGGTACCGGTCTGGGTAAGGCATTGAAGTTGATCACACAACCGGTTCGTCCGCGGTTGCCGATCTATCTCGCCGCGATCGGTCCAGCGAATGTGGCTCTAGCCGCCGAGCTGGCCGAAGGTTGGCTCCCGATTTTCTATCTTCCCGAACAGGCGGAGACTGTGTGGGGAGAGGCGGTCAAAAAGGGTTTGGCACGGCGTGATGGCAGTCTTTCCAACTTTGATGTTGTGGCAGGTGGCATGCTAGCGATCGGAGACGATGTCCAGCAGTTGTTGGAGCTCGCACGGCCTCACATCGCCCTCTACGTAGGCGGAATGGGTGCAAAAACAAAGAATTTCTACAACGACCTCTTCCATCGTTATGGGTATGGAGACTTGGCAGAACAGATTCAGGAACTGTACCTGGGCGGTGAACGTGAGAAGGCGGCTGCATGTATACCATTGGATCTGCTAGAGCGTCTCAATCTGGTAGGTGATTCGGGATTCGTGGAGGATAGGGTCAGGGCCCACGCTGCCGCAGGAGTTGGCACGCTCATGGTGTCACCTGTTGGCAATGATCCATTGGGATCGTTTCGTCGATTGCGAGCGATGATCGATCGACTCTAGCCTGTTTGCCAACATCGCGGTGGCGTGGCCGCTCATTATCGTCATCGCCGAATTCTATTTTGCGTGGAGGCTATTCTCTGTTTCCTCTAACGTAGTGATCTCAGATGTTTACGAATCATCGACAGGAGTTGAGGTTGTCATCCCGGCCCACAATGAGGCCCTCGCCCTGCCGACGCTACTTTCTGCTCTTTCTCGCCAGCACGGCGTGGACTTCGAGGTGACGGTTATTGATGACCGTTCCACTGACGCCACAGGTCAGATAGCACGCTCCCATGGAGCGCGAGTCTTGCGTCTTGATTGGCGCCGCGGCAATAACCCTAAGGCTGGCGCCCTCAGCGCATGGAGTCCCATGCAAGGAGTTGAGACCGTTGTCTTTCTAGATGCAGACGTCGACCTAGTGACGGAGGATGCATTGGCGAAGTTGGTCAGTTTGGCTAGAGGCCACCCAGGTGATCTTGTCAGTGTGCAACCCTTTCACCGCATGGTCAGGTGGTATGAGCAGTTTGCGTTCTATCCGAACCTGGTGTCGTTGATCGCTTCAGGTGCTTTTAGTGCTCTAGGGGCTGGATCTTCGCGGGCCACTTTCGGTCCAGTTCTGTGCTGCCAGGTGGCGCGTTATCTGGAGGTAGGAGGGCATGTAGCGATTCTTGAGTCAGTCCTTGATGATCAGGCATTGGGTGAACGATTTCGGAGATTGGGCGGCCGCACTATTCTGCTGGCTGGGCGTGGCTGGATCGAGTTCCGGATGTATCCAGCAGGGTTTGCATCGTTGCTTGAAGGGTTCCGTAAAAATGTCGCACGTGGAGCGCTCATGGTACGTGGCGCTGGAGCTGGAGTGGCAACATTGATGGTTGTGGCTCAGTTGTCGGCGTTGGTGGCGATCGCGACCTCTGCCTCGAGGGATCTGCCATTGGCTGTAGCGGTGCTAGCTGTCATATGCGCATTCAACAGCCTGGTCGCACGTCGGATTGGCACGTTCCAGCTGACGAGCGTAGTTCTACAACTCCTCTATCTCCCCGTCTTTGTCTGGATGGTGGCAACCTCTGGATTCGATCTCGTCCGTGGGCAAACCAAGTGGAGAGGTCAATCGATGAGGACCAGGCGTTAGATGTCCAATGTCGCTGCGGTAGCTATCGCAGTAGGCTTCTGGGTCGGGACGAGTCTGTTGATCGGTCTCGTTGGATCGCGGTTATCACTCAAGACTTTACGCTCTGTGGCGCGTGCATCTTGGTGGCTCAGAGGGCCATCGGCTCGCTGGTATCGTCGACAACTGCAAATAGAGATCTGGAAGGACAGACTGCCTGAGGCGGGAGGATTCGGAGGTGGTGTGTCAAAACGACACCTAGCGACCCGTCAACGGTCCGCGCTGGAGCGCATGTATCTCGAAACAGTTCGAGCGGAGCTGGTTCATACCGGCTTACTAGTGGT
>DAHXNM010000270.1 GCA_027365375.1 Ferrimicrobium sp.
GCACCAGCAGGAGCTACTTGTTTTTGCGGTTAGCCGGATGCCGCCAGCTATGTATGGAAGCTCACGCTCGATCAACGCAAGCTAGCGGTCAAGCTCGCCTCTGTCGCTCGTCGTGTGGCTATGTAGACGACGTAGACCTACATGCTCCAGGAGTAGTATATCGCGCTAGGACTTTCGGACCAAGGACGTGGAGCGGCGTTCTACGTTACCAACCACAGCGACACCGGAATGGGGAAGACCGTTCCGGTCCACCCACACGGTAGAACTCGGTTGTGCCCACTGCTTAGAGCGATTGATCGCCTGAGTTAATACGGAAGCTCCTCTGGCAGACAGTTGCGATAGTCAGGCTCGCCTAGCGCTGGGAGATGGATTGCTTTTATCGTTGTGTTGCCGTCTAAAATCGCTTTTGCGACGCGGTGCATCCCGTCCATGACATCGCCGTCGAGGCTCAGCAGGATGGGGTAGGTCAGATCCGCTTCAAGGATCAACTTTGTGTGCTCGATGACCTCGCGGACCGTCGGCAACTCGGAGCTTGTGTAGAACCAGTAAGGTGTGTTGACGTCGGTAATGGAGGCAAGTGCGACGTTCTCAATTGGTAGTCCATCACTCAGATCGATGAGCCGATCGACATCGAACGCATCAAACCCACTACCGCTCCTGGCTATACAAAAGTGATATTGCTTTCGCATGGGCGCAGTCTAACTCATTGGTCTTCTAGAAGATGAGGCACTACTGCGGAGTATGTTTGGCAGTGAGTTCTCCTTCTCAAACTACCCGTTTTGGACTCCAATGTCGTATGAACCCACTGTAGCTGTCGTCGGCCGCTTTATCTGGAGGTGCACATGCGTCCGTCCAACGACTATTCGAGCATCTTTGATAGAGGACGGCCTCGTCTCTGCGATTCTCGCGAGTAAATTCTGCCCTGAGTCAGACCGTTGAAGGGCGGATTGTTATACTCGACAGGCTAGACAGCCACCTCGTTTTATGAGATAACTGCATGCTGTTGTGGACTAGCTCAAGCTGCGGTGGAGGGCTCAGCCTTTCTTGGCGAATCGCATATATACCGTCAAAAATAAAACGACGATGCCTACATTCACTATCAATCTTTCCAACGGCTTGCTGCGAAGGAAGAGCAGATCTACACCGACAATGATGGCTATCATCACAACGATATAAACCACCGTTGATGTGCTCATTGTTCTATTCGCCACCAAGCGTAAGCTTAGTTGCATTATCGCGTCCAGTGGAGCTGTTGTGGAGTTAAATTTGGCGCATCTTCCTCACGTGCACGGATCGCGGTTTTATGTGGGTGATAGTCCATCGATGCACGGCCTTGCCAACTACTGGCACCGAGTTATTTGAGTCGATACAGACTCTGGTGGTTGGCCTGATCGGTGTCGGCTCGCCTCGGATCGAGATTGGCGCCCGAGAGGCGTGGAGGTCATGGGTGCTAACTATATTGTCTTGTCACTATTCCACTATTGTTTGTGGTGGGTTCCTTGCTCTGGCTTGGCTGTGCTTACAGAGTGAACTATTCCTCCGGCGGCTTGTGTGAAGCTTCGCCGGGTCTGTCTGATCTCCGCTGACCGATGCTCTTTGGGTTTGCCTCCTATGCTGGCAGGAGGTAACGCTAAGCTCATTGACGAGTCGGTGTCGGAGGGGCATGGTTTTTCGTAACGCAATACAGGGTCGCTGGATCGGGAAGGGTCGCGGGTGGTATCCTGCTATCGCGGAATTCGAATACCAAGAGACGCTTGAGATCACCGACACGGGACGCCCATTCTTAACATATCGGCAGAGTACTCAGGCGAGTGACGGCTCGCCTCTCCACACCGAGGTAGGGTACTTTCGGTTTTTGTCAGATGATCGACTGGAGTTTGTGGTGGCGCAGCCTACCGGTATTAGTGAGGTCCTGACAGGATCGGTCGAACCGACTGAGGATGGATATCGAGCCTTGTTGCAGGCTCAGCAGGTGGCGCGGACGGAGACCTCGAAGTTGGTCGATTCCACCAACCGAAGGTTCCTCTTGCGAGGTGAGTCGTTGTCAGTTGGGTTTTCGATGGCAGCTATGGGCCAGCCGATGCAGCCCCACCTTAGCTCAGAACTAAGGCGGGATGTATGATCGAGGGGATCGATCCAGCCAAGATCCCCGTCCATGTTGGATGTGTTATGGACGGAAACGGCCGCTGGGCGCAACAATTTGGTCTCCCTCGTACCGAGGGACACGCGGCGGGGGAGCAGGCTCTGCTTGATACCGTTTATGGTGCTCTCGATCTTGGCGTTACGTGGTTGACGGTGTACGCCTTCTCTACCGAGAATTGGCGGCGTCCGAGCGATGAGGTTCGTTTCCTGATGAACTTCAATAGGGGGTTGTTGCGCCGGCGCAGGGACGAGCTTAACGATCTCGGGGTGCGAATTCGCTTTATTGGTCGGCGCAATTGGCGTGTACCTCGATCCGTTTTACGAGAGATGGATCGAGCCGAGGAGTTGACCAGGGGCAACACAACGCTAACGCTGACGATGGCTTTTAACTACGGTGGCCGAGCTGAGATAGTCGATGCCGTTCAGGCGATCGTGGCAGAAGGTCACCGTCCGAGCCAGATCAATGATTCGCTTATCGCTTCCCATCTTTATCAACCAGAGATGCCAGATCCTGATCTTGTGATTCGAACCTCGGGTGAGTTTAGGATCTCGAATTTCTTGCTCTGGCAGATGGCCTACTCAGAGCTTGTCTTTGTGGACGAGTACTGGCCGGATTTCCGCAGAGAGCATCTGTTCGACGCGGTGCGACTCTACCAGGGGAGGTCACGTCGTTACGGGGGAGTCAAGGAGCAACGCCGCCGATGAAGGTCGTATACGTGATCGCGAGGATCCTGGCGTGGTTGATCGGTCTCGGTCTCATCTTCGTCGCCCTGGTGGCGATCAAAGGAGGCGCCGCACAACTCGGAGGCTTGATGATTTTGGTTGTGGTGCTCATTGGGCTGTTGGTGCTCGGTGGGCGTCGGCAGCGTTTTCGTAATCGATGAAGTCATACCCGGATCGTGCAGTTGTGATCCGAACCTGGCCACTCGGTGAGTCGGATAGGATCGTCAGCCTCTTCACTCGCGAGCATGGCAAACTGCGAGCGGTGGCAAAGGGCGTACGTGGCGCCAAGAGTCGGATGTCGGGGCTAATACAGCCAACCAGCGAGATCGATGTTTTGCTATACCGGGGCAGGGAGCTCGATGTCATCCAGCAGGCGACGCTAGTGAGTTCGCATATGGCTCGAGTCGGAGTGGATCCTGGTCAGTTTGGTTCAGCACTGGAGTGGCTTGAGACGATAGATAACCTTACGCTAGATCGGCATCCAGATCCAGTGGTCTATGAACTTATGAATCGTGGTTTACGGCTGCTCCATGATGAACCAGCCCCCTCCTTGTTGGGCGCACTTCTCATGCGACTTCTCGATATCGAAGGATATGCCCCCAACCTGTCTAGGTGCGGACAGTGTGGAGCCACTGGCCCCTTTGCTGGTTTTGACTTCGCAAGTTCGGCACCCAGATGCCAAGGATGTGGAGGAGAGTCGATAACGCCAGAGATCCTCGGTAAAACGGCTTCAGTCCTTGCTCACCGCGTCAGCGAGGTTCTTGCCGATGAGAACGTAGGGACTGGACGTGATTTTGAGGGCTTTGCCATCCGTTTGGTCAAGGAGGTGGTGGGCAGAGGTCTTCGCTCCACTGGGGTAATCGCAACACTCCTAGAGCCTCGATCGGTCCAAACTCAGGGATCCTAGTCTCGGATAACCAGGCTGATAAGCTCCTCCTATTACAATCCCGATATGCCTGATCTTGATCGAATGGAAGCAATTGTCAGCCTCGCGAAACAACGGGGGTTCATTTTTCCGTCGGCGGAGATCTATGGAGGATTTCGATCGACCTACGATTATGGTCCCCTCGGTGCCTTGATGCTGCGTAACGTTCGCAATGCTTGGTGGAACTTTATGGTCCAGCAGCGATCGAATGTAGTTGGAATCGAGGCGGCGATACTGTCGAGTCCTAAAATTTGGGAGGCTTCTGGGCATCTGGCCGGCTTCACCGATCCACTGGTGGATTGTCGTAAGTGTGGCTCGCGGTGGCGGGAGGACCAGATCGAGGGCGTATGTCCAAATTGTGGATCCTCTGACCTCACGGAGTCGCGAGACTTCAACCTGATGTTCAAGACATTTGTAGGTCCAGTGGCAGACGATGCATCTGTCGCCTATCTACGCCCGGAGACCGCTCAAGGGATGTTCGTGAACTTCCCATTAGTTCAGCGTGCGCTTCGGCTGAAACCTCCGTTTGGGATAGCCCAACTTGGTAAGTCATTCCGCAACGAGATCACCCCTGGGAACTTCGTCTTTCGCACCCGAGAATTCGACCAGATGGAGATGGAGTTCTTCACGCCACCAGAACTCGCTGACCGCTATTTCGACTACTGGGTGAACGAACGCTATCAGTGGTACCGAACGCTTGGGATCCCAGCGGATGAGCTGCGTCTGCGTCCGCACGAGGCCGACGAACTCTCTCACTATTCCAAAGGCACCGTAGATGTCGAGTATCTGTTCCCATGGGGTTTCGGGGAGCTCGAAGGGATAGCAAATCGAGGAACCTATGATCTCAATGCGCACGCGACCCACTCGGGCGAGGACATGAGCTACTTCGACCCTCAAACTAATGAGCGATACTTGCCGAACGTGATCGAACCAGCTGGAGGTGTTACTAGGGCGATGATGGCCTTTCTGCTCTCGGCCTATGACCGTGATGAGGTTGGAGGTGAGGAACGCACGGTGTTGAGACTGTCGCCGCTACTGGCACCATACACTGTCGCGGTATTGCCGCTCTCGAAGAAGGCAGAACTCCAGCCTGTTTCTGATGCCATGTTCGCCAGCTTGGCTATGGAGTTCAGTTGTGACTTCGATGTCACCCAGTCAATTGGTCGTCGGTATAGGCGTCAAGACGAGATTGGTACCCCCTTCTGCGTCACTGTGGATTTTGACACCCTTGAGGACAATGCAGTCACGGTTCGGGATCGTGACACCACTAAGCAGGTGAGAGTTCCGGTGGCTGAAGTTACCAGCTATCTTCGTGCTCAGTTGGGTTCGATGGCAAAGCCACATGCAACTCCTTTTGTCTAAGTAATCCACGTAGCTGGCTATACTCAGTTGGCATACCTCGGCAACGTCGCTGACAGGTAGTACGCCGCCACAAGCGGGCAGGGACAAGACTGGAGCGGCCAGACGGAGGGAGAACAGCCCGTTCGTCGCGCGTTCAGTGCAGGCAGATGGTAAGGAGACGACCGTGCAGTTTGTGTTCTCATTCGATTATTCCCACGAAATCGCCCCGATGAACCTCAAGCATCTGCTTGGGGGCAAGGGAGCCAATTTAGCCGAGATGACCTCTGTATTGGAGCTCCCGGTTCCGCACGGCTTCACTATCTCGACCGATGCCTGTCGTGCCTATATAGACGGAGGCTGGCCCGATGGCCTGACGGTCGAGGTCGACCGCGCGTTAGCTGAGCTAGAGGAGCGAATGGGTAAGCGGCTCGGCGATCCAGGAGATCCGCTCCTGGTCTCGGTGCGCTCTGGTGCTCAATTCTCTATGCCAGGCATGATGGATACGGTGCTTAACCTGGGTCTAAACGATGTCTCCGTCGAAGGGTTGGCAGCTCAAACTGATGATCCCCGATTTGCCTATGACTCCTATCGCCGATTCATAGCGATGTATGCAAGGATAGTGCAAGGTATTGATTCGACGGAGTTTGACCGACTACTCGATGCCGCCAAGGAGTTGGCGGGAGTCGACTCTGATGGCGACATTCCAGCCGAGCTCCTTCGTTATCTTGTCGGTGCCTACAAGGAACTTGTCGCCAATGAGACTGGGCAGCCATTCCCGCAGGATCCGAAGGTACAGATTCGGGGAGCGATCGAGGCGGTCTTTGGTTCATGGAACGGACCACGAGCTATCGCCTATCGCGAGCGCGAAGGAATCGATCATCGCCTCGGGACTGCGGTGAATGTGCAAGCGATGGTGTTTGGCAACCGCGATGATAACTCAGGTACCGGCGTCGGCTTTACTCGTGATCCTGCTACTGGTGATCAGGGTGTATATGGGGATTTTCTAGTGAACGCCCAAGGCGAAGACGTAGTTGCCGGTGTCCGGATGACCGAGCCGCTAGCCGAGCTCGAGAACCACTTCCCTGAGGTTTTCCACCAGTTAATGGGGATTTTTGAACGCCTTGAGTTGCATTATCGAGACATGTGCGACGTGGAGTTCACGGTTGAACAGGGCAAGCTTTGGATGCTCCAGACACGTGTGGGTAAGCGTACCGGTATGGCGGCGCTTCGCATGGCCGTGGCGATGACCACGGATGCAGGGATCAAACTCAGCAAGGAGGAGGCGCTTTTGCGTATCTCTCCAGACCATCTTGACCAGATGTTGCACCCACAGTTTGCGACCACCAAGTTTGAGGTGCTCACGACTGGGCTAGGAGCCTCGCCTGGTGCCGCAGTTGGCAAGGTGTACTTCACCTCTGAGGCCGCGGTGCTGGCACACGAACGTGGGGAGGACGTCATATTGGTTCGCAAGGAGACCTCTCCTGATGATGTCCATGGCATGCTCGCCTCCAATGGTGTACTCACTAGTCGAGGTGGATTGGTCTCGCATGCTGCGGTGGTGGCGCGAGGTTGGGGCAAGCCGGCGGTCGTAGGCGCTGACCAGTTAATTTTCGAGGGTGGCGGCGTTAGGGTAGGAGATAGCCTGATTCATGAGGGCGATGAGATCTCTATCGACGGTACGACTGGTACAGTCACGTTGGGACTCTTGCCTCTTGAGGTGGCTGAGCCTCCTGAAGAGCTAGATCTCCTCCTTCAGTGGGCGGATGAGCTCTCTGCCGGTCACATGAGCGTTCGGGCGAATGCGGATTCGGGTCCAGACGCCGAGGTTGCTCGTCGATTCGGCGCCAAGGGTATAGGACTTTGCCGGACTGAGCACATGTTCCTTGCCGAAGACCGGCTCCCCATCGTTCGGCGGATGATTTTGGCTGATACACCAGCCGACGAGGAGCAGGCCCTTGAAGAACTCCGGGTCGCGCAACGCCAGGATTTTCTCCAGATTCTGCGTGCCATGGACGGCTTGCCGGTGACTGTGCGCCTCCTCGACCCACCGCTGCATGAGTTCTTGCCTGACATCGAGGCGCTCCTCATAAAGGAGAGCAACGGAACTCTCACCAAGGAGGACGAGAAGCTGCTTGAGGCTGCCAAAACCTGGCGAGAGTTCAACCCGATGCTCGGCGTGCGGGGTGTCCGTCTTGGGGTGTTGAAGCCCGGCCTCTATACCATGCAGGTTCGAGCTCTTCTTGAGGCGGCCATGGAACTCAAGCGGGCAGGCGGTGACCCTCATGTGGAGGTCATGATCCCGTTGACTATCTCTAAGCCGGAGCTTGCCTATGCGCATGCATGGGTTGAGGAGGCGCTTGCTGAGCTAGGCGCTGATGACGGACTCGATGTACTGTTTGGGACTATGATTGAGACCCCGCGAGCAGCTCTCTTGGCGATGGAGATCGCCGAGGTGGCTGAGTTCTTCTCTTTCGGCACCAATGACCTCACCCAGTTGACTTATGGTTTCTCTCGCGACGATGTCGAGGGAAAGCTGATGCCGATCTATCTCGCCCAGGGTCTCTTGCCCTCAAATCCGTTTAAGGTCGTAGATGAAGAGGGAGTTATTGAGCTGGTTAACATAGCGGCTAAGCGGGGACGTTCTGCGAGGCCCGATATTAAACTCGGAGTCTGTGGAGAACACGGTGGTGACCCAGAGTCAATCGCAAGTTTTGTGAAGATCGGTCTCGACTACGTCAGCTGTTCACCGTATCGCGTTCCTATCGCTCGTCTCGCCGTAGCTCAGTCGCTTGTTCGCGAGGGCTAGCCTGTAAGTACGACGGTACTTGAGGGAAGGAGCTCGTGGAGTGGGTTACTCTGAGCTTGATATTCGGCGTGTCCTGGATGCCACTGACATCGTCACCCTCATTGGTGCTTCGGTTGCGTTGAAACGCGTAGGTAGGCGTTACGTCGGCCTTTGTCCATTCCATCAAGAGCGCACGGGTTCGTTCTCGGTCAATGGAGAGGACGGTGTGTACTATTGCTTTGGATGCCACGCCAAGGGTGACGCTATCACCTTTGTGCGCGAGACCCAAGGAGTCGACTTTGTTGAGGCGCTTGAATACTTGGCCGATCGTGCACATGTAGCGATTGAACAGACGACGAGTGCGCCGACGGATCGCAACTTAAAGACTCGGCTGTTTGATGGCTATGATCGTCTTGCTCAATGGTATCAGGCACAACTCGCCGATCCGCTCCGCGGCGAGGTGGCAAGGAGCTATCTGTCGGAGCGCGGGATCGTCGCTGACTCGGTGCGCTCCTTTGGACTTGGGCTTTCACCTACACGAGTTCAACTTCCTATCGCTCGGCTTGGGATCGAGGCCGGAGACTGGGAGGAGGGAGGGTTTGGCTATCGGGATCAGCACGGCTCTCTCGTCGATCACATGCACGGTAGGATTATCTTCCCGATACGGGATGCGACTGGCCGCGTTGTAGCCTTCGGTGGTCGTATTCTGCCAGAGGAGCTTGAACGGCTTGAAGGTAAGGCGGCCAAGTATAAGAACTCGTCGGAGTCACCGGTATATCGCAAGCGGCGAACCCTCTACAATCTCGACCGCGCTCGTGCATCGATCGTGGACAAAGGGGTGGTAATCGTCTGCGAGGGTTACACCGATGTGATCGCACTTGACCAACTCGGGATCACGAACGTGGTGGCAACCTGTGGAACCGCCTTCTCCGAGGAGCACCTTGATGTCTTGCGGCGCTTTGCAAAGCGGATCACCCTTTTCTTTGATGCCGATGCGGCGGGACAGAATGCGGCCGAACGACTCTGGGGGGAGGAGGAGAGTAGGGGTGTCGTCTTTGATGTGGTGACCCTGCCGGACGATCTGGATCCAGCCGATGCGGCCCTCAAAGATCCGGCGTTGGTTCACGCTGCGCTCGCTCGTGCTGTACCCATAACTCGCTTTAGGCTTGAGCGTCTATTGAGCAATGGAGATCTAAGCTCAACGGAGGATCGTTCTAGGGTCGCCAAGGAGGCGATCGCAATGATCGAGCGACACCCGAACCATCTGATTCGTGGCGAGTATGTCGCACTCATCGCTGACCGCACCGGTTTCTCGGTGAACGAGCTTATGCTGCAACTACCGAAAGGATCGCGACATCGCGTTATTGAAGAATACGTTGGTGATACGATGGTGACTGACCGTCCTGCTGTTGAGGCGCTCAGGCTGCTGGTGCACGATCCCGAAGGGCTAGATGGCATCGTCGTCCCCGAGCTGTTTCGCGATCCGACACATCGGCGAGTTGTCGATGCCATTGGTGGATCGTCTTCGCTATGGGAGGTGCAACAGCGCTTAACTGAGCTTGAGTCAGACGCAGTGTTGGAGCTCTTTTTTCGGCTCGCCAGCGAGAGACCCGAGACTGATAGCAGCGGCGATGTTATCGCAACCTTGGTGTTGAGAGAGTCAAAACTTGAACTATCGAAAGTCACTCGTTCTCTACGAGTATCCGCTGGCGAACTGACGACTTTGATCGCTGAGGTTCCAAGGATAAGGCTTTTGATTGAGGAGTTGCAGGAGGATCGGACAAAGATGGAGCTTTGCGGCGAGTTGATTAACTGGTTGGTATCAATGCGTTCAAATAGAGATGGGGCAGCCGTCCTCTCCACTACCCCCTCTCCTGGCGCGGATTCAGTTAGTGGAGACCTTTGAGTGACCGATGAAAATCAGGCAAAGCGTAAGAGCGCTAGACGGTTGGCTGGTTTAGACGAGGTCAACACTGAATCTCCCAGGCCACCAGTTGAACAGACGCCCAGCGATAACTCGCCACCTCGAGAAGATCCATCTGTGATTGGCGGTTCGCGTCCTACTGATATAAATCGATCGGCACCACAGATGTCTTCGAGCTCGACAACCCAGATGCAAGCATCGAGTGGGTCAGCTGATACGGCAGATGAAACGGGGACGGGCAAACAGACACCTCCAGGTAATGACAACAGCAGAGTAGTTGGAAAGGCCAGAGGTGGTCAGCCAGGAGGCAAGAGGACGACTAAGAGCAACTCCACCCCAACGCCAAGCTCAGAGGTTCTGGAGTCGGCAACTTATCCGACTACAGGAGAAGGTGGATTTTCGATTGAATCCGCACGCAGACTTCTTGCCAGTCTGCAAAACCCTGAACTCTTGTCGCGTGATCAGGAGGTTCAGTTAAGTGCGATCGTCCAGGAGCTTCAAGCGCGTGAACTGCGTTCCCGAGAGGAGGATCTTGTTCTGGCCGAGGCCAAGGAGCGCTTTGTATCGGCCAACCTGAGGCTCGTAGCATCGATCGCTAGAAGGATGCATGGAGGATCGGTTCCACTCGATGATCTCATACAGGAGGGCAACATTGGCCTGATGCGTGCGGTCGAACTTTTTGATGGGCGTAAAGGGTTTCGTTTTTCAACTTACGCCACCTGGTGGATTCGTCAGGCGATCTCGCAGGCGATCGGAGATTTTCGTAGCGAGATAAGTCTGCCCAGGTCGTTGCTACAGGATTTCCAGCGAATTCAACAGACCAGACTCGATCTCCAACAGAAGTTCGGCCGTGAACCAAGACTTGACGAGGTGGCTGAGACGTGTGGCATTGAGCTTTTCAGAGTTGAGGAGATTTTGATGTATGCGCAATCGGTGCTGTCGCTTGAGGCGAGTCCGGTCTCTGAGGGCGGATCCGAGTCTATGCTCGGCGATGCGGTACCTGACAGGTCGAGCCCTCCTATCGAGGGGACGGTGGTATCCGAGGATCTTGGACGAGTAGTGCAAATAGTGCTCGACAAGTTGGATGAGCGCGAGCGGGCTATCCTCATTTACCGCTTTGGACTCAATGGCGAGGAGCCACACTCGATTGAGCAGGCATCGGAGCGCTTTGGTGTGTCAAGGGAGAGGGTTCGTCAGGTGGAAGCGAGAGCCATCTCTCGGCTCCGTCGCAATGAGTCGGCTCAGGCTTTGAAAGAGATCCTTCAAGATGGATAGGATCGCCGACAATGCGTGACTGGTTGAGTGACATGGCCTGCTAGATTGTGAAGTCTATTCCGGGGTAGCTCAATCGGCAGAGCACGCGGCTGTTAACCGTGTGGTTGAGAGTTCGAGTCTCTCCCCCGGAGCTTCGGGCCCGTAGCTCAGCGGTTAGAGCAGGGGACTCATAATCCCTTGGTCGTGGGTTCGAATCCCACCGGGCCCACCAGGTCAGGAGATGTTTTAACCCTATAGACTCGCAGAAAAACCCAACAAGGCCCCCAAATTGGCTATGGTGTCAGCGAAACGTGGGCTCCTTGCAACCCTGCGACCTTTGTAATGACGTGGCTCCACACACGTGAAAGTTTCGGTTTATGGGCGCTTGTCTCATCTCCATGGACGGCCCTCTAGCGCTTCGGGTGGATCACGTAGCGTTCATCACTCCAACTCCAGCGGCTTGTACACAAAATGAGTGTATATCTCGTGTTGTTCATGAGATGCTTATCTCTACCATTGGACTGACGGACTATAGAGGGATTCGCAGCGCGCGTTGCTTCTAGGCATCGGTAGCTTCGAATGATAGTTGCGCCAGTCACTCGCGTATGCACAAAAATGGCTCGATCTTAGTCCCGGACAGTGCTGCATTTGGCGTGATTCGCGGAGCTACGACGCACGTCTCCAGGGATTTGCGCTATCTTCGTCGTTGGTGCCGCATGGAGATATCTTCCGCTCAGCCATTGGATGTGGGACTTAAGGCATTCTCGGTCCAGGTCTTTCCACTATTGATAGTCGCCTGCTGGTAGGTGTTGTAGTAGCAGCCGGTCTTGAATCCTGTACAGCCGTAGTTGATTGTCGTGGCTACGGCCTTGGTCGGTGAGACCAATTCGACGGAGGCTACCTCGTTAGCGAGCGTCGGAGAAGAAACCGTCGTCCATGATAATCCGTCATTGGACGACTCCACTACTTCATGTGGAGCATCGAAGAGCCAGATATCTGGACCATTAGCCGCTACGATCAGGCTGCCGACATGATTCTGTGTGGTGAGAGCCTTGAAGGATGCACCGCCATTAGTGCTCTCGTACAAAGTGCTCTTTGCGTTCGCACCAACTCCGAGTGCGATAGGGACATAGATCTGGGTGCCAAATGCAACCGGTGTGCCAACGGTGTTGTTCGGACTCTGAGCAAATCCCGGTATAGAGGCCGGCTCCCAGTTCTTTCCTCCATCAGGCGTAAACCAAACACCCTGATAACTATTGCCACCCGTGATGACTCCGGCGCTGGAAGACAGCATGGCAGCTTGATAGGTACCATAGCTGGTTGGCAGGTCCAGTTGAGCAAAGGTCCTTCCTCCGTTGTCGGAGACGAACAGTGCAGGGACGTTACCGGTTTGGGCACCACCTTCGTTCACCGAGATTGAGGTCACGTCAGTACCATAGTTATCCTCTACGTTGACCAGATTCGGGACATATGTTGGTCCAAGCGCTACTCCGGCCGGCCATCGAATGGGCAAGGATTCATGCGTCCATGGCGAGTTGGCGTTGGACGCGCGAAAGATCTTAAGGTTAGTTCCTGAACTGTCCATTGCTAAAATCGAACCTTGTTCAGTGACTGTCACTGAAGTTCCTTCCACTTGGATTCCGGGTGGCAAGGCCTTCGTGGTCCATGCGAGGCCACCATTTACTGATACCGCTACTTCCTTATTTAGGAGGCGCCAAGCTGGCTCCGAGACTTTGCGAGGTGCGGTGGCCTGCGTTCGTGAAGGTTCTGCTTTAGAGGTATTCGGTGCTTTCGCTGATGAAGCGTTTGAACTGCATGCTGCAAGCAGCATCGCGGTCGACACCGTAACTACGATAACCTTTGTAATTTGCCGACTTGGCGCGCCTATGTATTTCATTTAGTCATTACCTCCAATGAACTGACAAGCACCGCCGTACGCGGTACTGCCTTCAACCGGAGCATCAACACAGTCCTCATCGACAGTGTAAATAGATGCGCCATACTTAAATGTTTGTGGTTGATATCCTCCCGCTCCTGAATTTGCTAGCTGATGAATCCGCTGATTGATATCCCATATGCCATTTGCAAGGCAGCGCAAGTTGTAGACACCTGTCGGATCATCCAGGTTGTCGGCAGGCGCAATAGCATTTGGCACGTTTGGGATCGTAGCGTACATTGAAATGTTTCCAGAGCAGGTTGGTGAATATACCCCTCCCCGGTAATGATAGACATTGGCTAGCTCATAGTCCCATCCATTTATAAAGTTCTCTGCAGCGGCGTAGCAGCCGGAATTATTTATCACTTCCTCCATATCGTAATATATGGTGGCACCGCTGTTGAACCCTGCGGCTTGAGCCGCGGAAGCCGCTTCACTAGCCGCTTGCTCTCCCTGGTCAGTGGCGAGCTGGTTGTTGTTTAAGGCAACTTGGTGAGGATAATTGAACTCGGTCTGACAGCTTTCATACGGCATCTGGTAACCGTACCACAGAGCCTCCACAGAGTAGCCCAAACCAAACGCGTACTTGATATTTGACGCGGAGGCGGCTTGACAGCCGACGGAGGCCGCGCCGGATCCCCCTAGATAGACTCCTATGGTGGTCCAAGGGGTGTTATTCCAGAAGTTTAATAAGTTTTGGTTGTTATCGAAGAAGTTGCTGGAACATAAGTCAAATCCTTCGGCATCTTGTTCAGTTACCCAACCGTATGCGTTGTGAGAAGTGAACGCTGCAGTAAATCCCAGAGGGATGATCAGGAGACTCATGGCGGCCAAAAGGCGCCCCAAAGACCTTAAACTTAACCCCCACGAACGGCCTCCATGAGCCTCATTGATTACCCCCTTTGATAGCATCTATGAAAAGT
Source organism: Ferrimicrobium sp. (assembly GCA_027365375.1). Taxonomy (GTDB): domain Bacteria; phylum Actinomycetota; class Acidimicrobiia; order Acidimicrobiales; family Acidimicrobiaceae; genus Ferrimicrobium. Next base: position 13,954 of record DAHXNM010000270.1, read on the forward strand.
CTCGTCTGGTGTTGAGAAAGATCTTAACACTGGGAACACAATCTGTCTGGATAGGTGGGATGATTCGGTAGGTTATCTTGTTCTACCAGGGGATCCGATGCTGCTTTGACCTTCAGGTGATCTTCACATTTGGCGAAACCGGTTGCCGGCACCTCGTCGGAATCGCACTTTAACCCGGGCGAAGTGACTCGTTCTGGCGATTGGCCTTGGATGGAAGTCCGTGTAGCTAGTACAACTGGAGGTTCGAAAGCAGGACAGCGATGGTTAGGCGATCCACTTAAACAGAAGAACATGTCGATAGTGTTCGGCTAGGAACAATGAGACCGGCCAATGCTTGAGGGGATCTCCAGGTGTACTTCACCCAACTTTTCACCCAACAATTGTGTCCGAGAACGTCCCGCCCAGTCCGAGACTGTTTCACTATCCTTGTAAGAACACCTCAATGACCTGCAAGAATGAGACACACTCGGACACTTTTACTACCAGCTCGGACACTTTGTGAACACCTCATAATCCCTTGGTCGTGGGTTCGAATCCCACCGGGCCCACCAGGTCGGAACCTACCCAGTTGAATCCTGCCAGAACAAGTCCAATGAGGCGCCCTGAGTTCCTTGGAATGGTACCCTTGTCAGCCGAATGGACGACATACCGTCAAATATTGTCCCAATCTGGGTCGGGCCTCGGTCGATTGTGCTACGATGCGGAATGGGTATTGCGTCGCGAAGTCGCAAGGTCAGGGCAAGGAGGAGAACTTCATGAAACTGAAAGCTTTCGTGCGGGGGGGGCGCTAGCAGTACTCTGTGCAACCCTTGTCGGTCTGGACCCTCTGGTGATGTCATCCGAGACGTCACTTGCTTCATCTAGTACTACTGGCCCTTCTGCCGCTGTTTCACAAACCATAAGTCCTGACGGTATCTACCCTGGCCCTGGTGGGCGGTACCTGTATGGTTCGGACACCAACGGGCCGACACCGACCTATTCCTCGTCTGAAGGTTACTACTACGAAGGCAACGGCCCTTCGAGTATCTATGGGTTCTACGCAGGCGAGATGGGTGTCTTCCAACAAATGGATGGATGTCCCACTGGTGGCGTCAATTACTACAGCCTAGGCGACGCCAACGCCGCAAGCTACGATTCAACGAGAATCTTGGCAATGGGTGCCTCAGAGTACTACTTCATGGCAGGTCCCGGTATCTCAAACTCGGCGGGTGGAGACGCCGCATGGGGCAAGGCACAGGCGAATTGGGTGCTCGGCCACTTGGTTGGACCAAATGACAATAACATCATCTGGATCGACATTGAGCGGACTCTTAACGAGAGCAACGGTTGGCACTCAAACGGTAGCTCGTGCGGCAACACCCAAGGGGGCACGATTCTTTATGGTCCCGCGCAGGACCGCGCGACATTCAATGCGTTCTACAACACCATTGCAGCAGCTGGTTATACCGTTGGAGTTTACAGCAATCCCGGGGCATGGCAAGCGGACTTTGGGACGGGGTCCTACGGCTCAATCCCAAACACCCTTGAGTGGACCTCTGAGAGCTCCTTCGCGGCCAACCCAGCGCCGACATTGGGGAGTTGGTGCGGCAGTGGAGGCTGCGCTGAGTTCTTTGGCGGCCAGTCCGCTGGAGGTGCCCACGCCGTCGCATGGCAGTGGAGCGGAGGCTCCGCCGGCGACTTTGATATTACCTACTGGGGATCTCCACAATAAACAGTTCTTAGCTCCGTGCGCGACGCGTTGTAGGGCCAGAACATGACGGATAGCCATAACATGAAAGATAGAAGGTGACATGATGAAGAACAAGATTTGGAAGCTCGGTTCAATCGCCGTGATTGTAGCTGTTGGCGCCACAATGTATTACTTGGGCGCCTCGTCGTCTGGTGCAAGGGCCACCGGGGGCGCCCCAGCCTCTCACGTAGCCAAAGCCACTACCTCGCCAAAGTCGAAGATTACAACGCAACCCACAGCGAGCACGAATGCACCCTCGTGTACGGCGGCACAGCTGATGATCTCGACCCCAACTATGAGCCTTTACTACGACCCTCGGCTAAACACCTCCATCATGGCGATCGGGATGAGTGGAGAGGCGCATGCCAAGATCATCGAGAACACCTCAGGCACGAGTTGTTCCCTGGGTGGGGGAGTACCTACGATCGAACGCATTGTAGTAACTGGGTCCCAGTCCGCAGCCATGTCCTCAACATCGCTTCCCTTGGCTAACGGCAGGAAGATCAACGTCCAAGGGCAGCCCCCAGCTGGCCCAGTCTTTACTTTGGCACCAGCAGCAAAAGCTGAGATCTGGTACCATTCGGATGGCGTCCAACCAAATCCAGCTGGGCACGC